>NZ_JAENRY010000108.1 GCF_016612545.1 Streptomyces sp. MBT65
GCCCCGCAGCCGTCGCGCCCCCGCTCGCCGCCAGGATCCGCCCGCTCAACTCAACCCACCCGCAGATACCCCGTACTCAACACCAGATCCTTCGCAGGTCCGCCCACCCGCCACACCGTCCGCCACTGGTCCCCGTCCAGGACCGTGAACTCGCCCCGGTACAGGTCCGCCGAGCACGGATGGTCGGTGACATGGTGGCCGGAGGTGAGGTCCAGGTCGTGGAAGGGGCGGCCGTCGGCGAAGCGCACGTCCGCCGTGCCCGGTGCCGCGCCCGGCAGGAAGCGCAGGGTGCGCTCGGCGGGGCGGGGCACGCCCTGCCAGGTGAAGGTGCCCGACTCCGCGTGCAGCAGGCCCCCTTCCGGCAGCGGGCCGAAGACGGTCGTGCCCGAGAAGTCGCCCTCGTCACCGCTCGTCAGGTCCCGTACGGACCGCCGTACCCGCCACCTTCCGGACAGATACGCCAGTACATCGGGCACCGGCCAGAACTCGCCCACCGTCACACCCTCCCGCGCCACCGACGCCGGCCGTTCGGCGAGGCCTCCTCGTAGGCGGCCAGGGCACCGCTCATACCGCCGTCGGCCGTGCCACGGCACTGAACACGACCGGCGAACCACGTGAAGAAACCCAGTGCCGCGGCGAGAAAGCCGCACAGCTCCAGGTACGGCGACAGCACATCCATGACCTCGACCCTACGTCCCACCACGCGCCGGTCCCATTGACGTGCTCACGCCCCTTGCCTATCTTGCCGTTCGAAGTGCTGACCGACGTCCGGTATCTCGAACCCCACGTTCGAGTGCCGCGCACGATCCGACAAGAGCCGCGGAGTATCCATGTCACGCACCAGCCGCACCCGCCTGAGACTTGCCTTAGGGGCAAGCGCTTTCCTGCTGGCGACGGCCGTCGTCCCGGCCCCCGCCCACGCCGAGGACGTCACCGACTACGCGATCACCGTCGACCCCTCGACCCAGGGCGCCAGGATCGACAGGACGATGTACGGCGTCTTCTTCGAGGACATCAACCGCGCGGCCGACGGCGGCCTGTACGCGGAGCTCGTGCAGAACCGGTCCTTCGAGTACTCCACCGACGACAACAAGTCGTACACCCCGCTGACCGCCTGGACGGTCGCCGGTACGGCCCAGGTGGTGAACGACGCCGGCCGCCTCAACGAGACCAACCGCAACTACCTTTCCCTGGCGGCCGGTTCGTCCGTCACGAACGCCGGATACAACACCGGCATCGCCGTCGAGGACGGCAAGAAGTACGACTTCTCCGTATGGGCCCGCGCCGGCGGCGGCACCACGCTCGGCGTCGACCTCCAGGACGCGGGCGGAACGCTGGCGACCGCACGCCAGGTGGAGGTGAGGAAGAGAGGCTGGGGCCGCTACAGGGCCACGTTCACCGCCACCCGCACCAGCACCGCCGGCCGCCTCACCGTCACCTCCACCGACGCGACCGCCCTCGACATGGTGTCCCTCTTCCCCCGCGACACCTACAAGCACGAGCCGAACGGCCTCCGCGAGGACCTCGCCGAGAAGATCGCCGCCCTGCACCCGGGCTTCGTACGCTTCCCCGGCGGCTGCCTGGTCAACACCGGTTCCATGCAGGACTACAGCGCCGCCTCCGGCTACCAGCGCAAGCGCTCGTACCAGTGGAAGGACACCATCGGCCCGGTCGAGACCCGCGCCACGAACTCCAACTTCTGGGGCTACAACCAGAGTTACGGCCTCGGCTACTACGAGTACTTCCGCCTCGCCGAGGACATCGGCGCGATGCCGCTGCCCGTCGTACCGGCCCTGGTGACCGGCTGCGGCCAGAACAAGGCCGTGGACGACCCGGCGTTGCTCCAGCGGCACATCCAGGACAACTTGGATCTCATCGAGTTCGCGAACGGCCCGGTCACCTCGAAGTGGGGCAAGGTGCGCGCCGGCATGGGCCACCCCAAGCCCTTCCACCTCACCCACATCGAGGTCGGCAACGAGGAGAACCTCCCCGCCGAGTTCTTCGCCCGCTTCACGCAGTTCCGTACGGCGATCGAGGCCAAGTACCCCTACATGACCGTGATCTCCAACGTGGGTCCGGACGACAGCGGTTCGACCTTCGACACGGCCTGGCAGCTCAACAAGGACGCCCAGGTCGACATGGTCGACGAGCACTACTACAACAGCCCGCAGTGGTTCCTGCAGAACAACAACCGCTACGACTCCTACGACCGCACCGGCCCGAAGGTCTTCCTCGGCGAATACGCCTCCGGCGGCAACGCGTTCAAGAACGGCCTCGCCGAGGCCGCCTACATGACCGGCCTGGAACGCAACGCCGATGTCGTCAAACTCGCCTCCTACGCACCGCTGTTCGCCAACGAGGACTACGTCCAGTGGCGCCCGGACCTGGTGTGGTTCAACAACCACGCCTCCTGGGGCTCCGCCAACTACGAGGTCCAGAAGCTGTTCATGAACAACGTCGGCAGCCGGGTCGTGCCGTCGACGGCCACCGGCACACCGTCACTCGTCGCCCCGATCTCCGGCGCGGTCGGCCTGTCGACCTGGGCGACGAGCGCGGCGTACGACGACGTGAAGGTGACGGCGGCGGACGGTTCGGCGCTGCTCTCCGACGACTTCTCCGGTGACGCGACCCGGTGGACCCATACGGGAGGCGGGAGTTGGAGCCTCCAGGACGGGCAGTACGTCCAGACCGACACCGCCGCCGAGAACACCATGGTGTCGGCGGGCGACCCGGCCTGGCACGACTACGACCTCCATGTGAAGGCCACCAAGAAGGCCGGAAAGGAAGGCTTCCTGGTCGCGTTCGGCGTCAAGGACACCGGCAACTACTACTGGTGGAACCTGGGCGGCTGGAACAACACCCAGACCGCCGTCGAACAGGCCGTGGACGGCGGCAAGTCGACGCTGATCGCCAAGCCGGGGACCATCGAGACGGGCCGTGCCTACGACGTGGACATCAAGGTGAGGGGCCGTCAGGTCACCCTCTACCTCGACGGGCAGGAGTGGGGCAGCTTCGCCGACGACAAGCCGGCCGAGCCGTTCCGCCAGGTCGTCACCAAGGACGCCAGGACCGGTGACCTGATCGTCAAGGTCGTCAACGACCAGTCCTCGGCGGCCCGTACGGCGATCGACCTCGGCGGCGCGAAGGTCGCGTCCCGGGCGAAGGTCACCACGCTCGCCGCCGCGCCCGACGCGGTGAACAGCGAGACGGCCGCGGCGGTCGCGCCGGTCGTGTCCACCTTCAAGGGAGTTGCCGACACGTTCAGTTACACGTTTCCGGCGAACTCCGTCACGTTCCTGCGGATCAAGCAGAAGTAGCAGAAGTAGCTTCTGAGTCCGCCGTGTCGGGCGTGGGCTGCTGTCCCAGCGGCAGCAGTCCACGCTCGGCGAAGACCTTCTTCGCGGCGAAGGTCGCGTTGAGGGCCTTCGGCATACCGCAGTACACCGCCGAGTGCGTCAGGGCCTCGACGATCTCCTCCGGCGTGAGGCCCACGTTCAACGCCGCGTTCACGTGCACATCGAGCTGGGCCTCGCAGCCGCCGAGCGCGGTGAGCATGCCCAGCGTCACCAACTGGCGGTCGCGCGGGGCGAGTCCGGGACGGTCGTAGATCTCGCCGAAGGCCCAGGCCACGACCTGGTGACCCAGTTCGGGGTTGATGTCGGCGAGCGAGTCGACGACCCGCTGCCCGGCCTCGCCGTCGACCCGCTTCAGGACCTCCAGGCCGTGGGTGAAACGCTCTTCACGGGTGGTGCTCGCGCTCATGTCGGTTCGTCCGATCCCGGCTGCTCGTTCTCGTTCTCGTTCTCGATCTCGTGCTCGCGCCCGTGTTCGTCGAGGAGCAGCCGTTCGTAGTGGTCGATCTTGTGGTCCAGCACTGCCGCGTTGCGGCGCAACGCCCTGATCCGGTCGGCCAGTTCGGCGCGGTGCTCGCGGAGCATCGCCAGCCGGTCGGCGACCGTGACGTCCCCCGCCGCCCGCAGCGCCGCGAACCGCTGCATGTCGGCGATCGACATACCCGTCCCGCGCAGCCGCAGCAGAAACTCCAGCCAGGCCAAGTCCGCTGTCTGATACCGCCGTTGGTTGCCGGTGCTCCGACCGACCCGCTCGATCAGGCCGGCCTTCTCGTAGTAGCGCAAGGTGTCGTGCGAGAGACCGGTGCGCTCCGCGACCTGGGCGATGGTCAGGGTCGGTTCCCGGTCCCGGGGGAGGGGATTCAGGGGCTGTCCGCTGCTCATGAACACAACGGTAGAACCTGGAGCGCGCTCCAGGTCAAGGGCCTCCTCCGGCCCAGGGCCGCGGGCGCCTCACCAGTACGCGTACTCGTCCCACGCGTCGAAACCGGCGTGCTCGACGGGGTCGTCCTCCTCGTCGAGCGCGGCCAGGCCGGGGACGGCCGGTGTGCCGCGCTGCCAGGCGAGGAGCGTGTCGATGAGGCCGCCCGCCAACGCGGGCCCCTGGTCGGTGTGGCGGGGCCACACGATCAGGGGCCAGGCGTCCGGGTCCGGGCCCTGGGTGAGCCAGCCCAGGTGGTCGGCGTCGTAGGAGTTCGCGAAGGGCAGGAAACCGCCGGGCGCCGGCCAGACGGTCAGCGGATACCCGTCCGGGTAGTTGTCCTTCAGCATCCGATAGGCGTCGAGTGCCTCCTCGACGTGGGTGACGAAGCGCCGTTCGCCGGTGCGCAGCGGAGTCAGGAAGCGCAGCCACGTGCCCCAGTCCCCGGCGCCGTACACCTCCATCAACTCCACGTATTCCTTGGGCAGTTGCGTCCCCAGCTCGGCGAAGAGCTCCTCCCAGGTGCCGTCGCCGAGATACGGGCGCTCAGGGGTCGGGGACAGCAGCCGCAGGGCGTCGAGGCCCGTGCCGGTCTCCAGCGCGATGCGGCGCTCGGCCTCGGTCAGCCGGGGTGGGGTGGGCGCGGGCGGGGTCCATGGTCCGGCCGTGGGCAGGTACGCGGTGCGGGCGAAGCTACCGGGGAGGGGGCCCAGCAACGGGCCTGGCGGGGATGGCAGTTGCGGGGTGTCGCGGACGGTGTGCAGCAGATAGCCGGTGAGAGTGAGGTCGTAGCGGTGGAAGGGGAGCAGATCGCTGCCCGGCGCCGGGTGGGAGTGCCGGGCGACGACCGTCCAGCGGTTCGGGTCCGCGGAGACCGAGGTGTCCCAGAACAGCACGTCACTGCCCCGGCTGAAGCCCCACGCCAGCAGCCCGCCGGGTGCCGGATGCACGGACGGCCGTACGTCCTCCGGCAGTTGACGGGCCGCGATGCGGGCCGTGCGATGTGTCTCCCGCAGCCAGTCGCCGTAGTCGAAGCGGTCCCGCTCGACGCACGGCACATGGATCCAGAGGTGCTCACCGAAGTCCAACGGGCCGTAGCCGTCCGCCAGTTGCTTGTAGTCGTCCGGCAGCCGCAGTCCGAGCCACGCCTCTACGGCCGTCCAGTCGACGGGGATCGGGACGGGTGGGCGTTCGGTGGAGGGAGTGGCGAAGGACGTGATGTCGGGGTGGGCGTCGTTCCAGACCAGTTCACGGGAGCCGGTGATCGTGGCGACGCGGGGGCGTTCGGCGCCACCGCGTTCGGCGTGCCGTGACAGGGCCGGTGTGCCGGTGGTGAGTGCCTCGGCCGTGTCCGCGAGCAGCTCGGACACCGAGTCCCACAGGGGTGTGCCAGGCCCGGGCAGCTCGTGGTCCCAGAGGAAGACGGCACCGAACGTCGGTTGCCCGGACCGGAGATCGACCAGCAGGTGGTCGCCGCCCGCGTCGTCGGCGATCGGAAGGAACCCGGGGAGGTGCTCCGTGGCGGCGGCAAGCGCGTCCGAGTGCGCCGCCTCGTCCCGCGCGACCAGCACCAGGATGTCCCTGATCTCGATCGCCTCGTCCAGCTCCAACGGGGCGAAGTCCAGGGGGATCCACGCCGTTGCGGCCATGTCGTCGAGTCGCCACCACGCGAGCACGTCCGCCGGCAGAGCGGCGCCCGGCGCGCTCACGACCGCGCCGACCCGCTCCGCGTCCGCCGCCGCGCGCACGGGCCCCGCGGGGACGTGCGTCCCCAGCCACTCCGCTATGCGGCCCCACGATTCCCGTACGGCCCGCTCCGTCCCGTCCATCGGCTCGGTCATTCTCCGTGCCCGGTCGTCCACCGGCGCGGGAGGCGGCGGGGAAAGCGACCGAGGACGTAGTGGGCGGGGACGAGCGTGACCCAGAACCACATGGCCGCCTGCGTGTTGACGAAGGCCAGCGGAATGGAGAGGCCGAAGACCAGGACGCTGGAGCCGAGTTGGGCGGTGAACCGGCGACGGGCCACGGCGGCGGGCGACGCGGGCGAGGGGTGCACCTGGTGTTGCGTGAGCAGCAGCAGGGTCGCGTGCACCGTGTGGACCGCGGCCATGGCACCGGCGTAGAGGGCGACGGCTTCGGGCTGGGAGGCGTATTCGGCCAACAGCGCGGTGGGGAAGGGCAGGAGGGCGACCAGGCCGAGGCCCAGCAGGATCAGACGCGTGACCAAGGTCGTCGCGGTGGGCAGCGCGGTGAGGATGCGGCGGTGGTCACGCCAGAACCCGGAGATCAGGGAGAAGCTCAGGGCGAAGGCGCCGAGACTGGGAAGCGCGTCGGCCAGGGCCTTGTGGAATGCGGCGGCGTCCAGATGGGCCGGGACCCCGACGTCGATGACCAGCAGGGTCATCGCGATGGCGTATATGCCGTCGGAGAGAGCGATCAGCCGTGCCGCGCTCGGGTCGCTCTCGTGCGTGGGGGTTTCCGCCACTGGCTCCGTCATGGCGACGACAGTAGGGCTTCGCGTTCCGGGCGCGGCGCAGGGGCAGGGGGCTCGTACCGTGCCGTCATCCGCCGAGCGTGACCGGGCCGAGGCCGGGCGGCAGGTGGCGGACGGCCTGTGCCACGGCTTCCCGCGCTGTCGCGAACCGGCCGAGGTCGATGCCGATGAAACCCCGGCCCACCCCGAACGTGCCGTCGCTGTTCGCGAACAGAGACGGTCCGACGGCGGTCAGGCGGGGGCGGGTGTCGGTCGCGAAGCGCAGCACCCAGTGACTGGTGAACGGGTAGAGGGCACGCAGCGCCGGCTCGGCGTACGCCGCCTCGATCAGAGCCTGGTACGTCTCCCGCCAGGGGTACTCCTGTTCGCCTGCCTGGCGGCGCAGGTGCTGCCACTCGGACTCCGTCAGGCGCGCGGGGTCGCCGTCGGGCACCTCGAAGCGGCCGGTCAGGTGGACGAAGGGGGCCGCTCCGCGGAGCTCGTCCAGCGGTACCTCGTCGTGCCAGGCCCGGACGGCTTCGGCGACCTCCGCCAGGTCGTCCGTGCTGCCGTCGACGAGGGCCAGCCCTTGGAGCGGTTCGTTGCCGCGGATGGACCACCGCCGTTCGTACGGCCAGGCGCTGACGTGGAACGACTCGCGATGCGGCAGGGCGCTCTCGATGCTCGCGTGCGTCAGCGGGGCGGTGTCCGGGGAGCTGATGCGGACGGCGTCGAGGCGGCCGTCCGCCACGGCCCGGAGCGCTGCGGCGAGGCTGCCGCGGTCCGCGACATCGGGGTACAGGACGGAGGGGGAGGGAGGTGTGGGCACGGCTGGTGATTCTGCCCGAACCGTGGGTGCTCCGGATGCCGGTCGGGCGCACGCGCCGGGGTGCGGAGGCGGTCGCGAGATCGAGGTGCACGCGGTTCTCCGTCTCCGTCACGGGTGGTGTGGACAGCCCGGCCGAACGCCTCCGCTCGGAAGGGGCCCGCGGGCGTCAGGGGTGGATCGCGTACAAGAAGTCGTCCTTGCTGCCCACGTACACCGTCCCGCCAGCGACCACGGGCCACGAATACACCTCCCCCTGGGTTTCCGGCCGCCAGCGTTCCTCACCGTCACCCCGTCCAGCGCGAGCAGACCATCGCCATTGCCCACGTACGCGATTCCGTCGGCCAGTGTCGGCGCCTTCTGAACGCCCCCATGGGGGAAGACGTCCCATCGCCGGTCTCCGGTGGCTGTGTCCAGGGCCGGCAGACGCCCGTCTCCCGCCCGCACAGGACTCGTGTCCCGCCCGTGGCCGCCCGCCCGCGTTCACCGCCCGGCGAGCGGGACTCCGAGCACTCCGCGGTCGTGTCCGACGATCAGGTCCGGACCCGTGGCGGCCAGCGAGGTGAGCGTCACTTCCAGAGCGATGTGGCGCACCGTTCCGGTCTCCGGTTCCCATACCCGCAGGCCGCGCCTCAGTCTGCTGCCGGTGACCAGGACGGAGGGACCCCCGTGCGGCGTGGTGGCGGCCAGGAGCGGAAGGCCGGCGGTGCCCGTCGAGGAGGGCAGGCCGTCGCCCACCGGGTCACCGGTCGCGAGATCCCACAGCATGACCGCACCGCGGTCGTCCCCGGTGGCCAGCAGGGTACGGCCCCGCATGGGCACGGCCGCCACCGCCGCCACCCGGTGGTCGGCATCGTGGAGGGCGCGTTTGCTCAACTGCACGGCCGCGCCCGGCTCCCAGGGGTCCTCGACGGCCGGATCCCACACGTGCAGGCGGCCCCCGGTGTCCGCGGCCGCGATCAGCGTGTGGCCGGCGGAGATCGGGACGGCGACGATCGACCGGATCGGACTGCCGTACGGGTTGAGGCTCCCGACGGACTCGCCTGTGGCCGGGTCCCACAACCGGACCGCGCCTCGGGGGGCCACGGTGACGAGCAGGGTCCGGCCGTCGGGGACGGTCGCGGCGCACATCCCGATCACCTCGCCCGGCCGACTGCCGAACCGTTCGCGGACCGGGCGGCCGGTGGCCGGATCCCACAGGGTGATCGTCCCTGTCTCGCCTCCGGTCGCCAGCAGGACGCGGCCGTCGGGCAGGGGCAGTGCCGTCATCGAGCGGATACGGTCCGGCTGTCCTGGCAGCGGGTCATGGCTGAGTCGGCCGGTGGCCGGATCCCAGAGGCAGACTGCGCCCTGGTCTCCCACGCCGGCGACGAGCGGCGACCGACCGGGGCGGGCCACGACCGCCAGCGAGTCGACGCCCCCGACGGAAAGCGGCGCCGGATCGGAGAACTCCGCCAGGAGGCCCCACGCTGTGCCGTCGGACGTGACCAGGGCGCTCCCGTCCTGCCGGAGCCGCGTGGGCACTTCGCCTGTCGGGCCGGTCGCGGCCGGGGGCAGCGCGGAAGCCGAGTCGTCGGCGGTCGGCGACTCGTCCCGCAGGGGGTTCTGGGGGTGCGCGCCGTCCGGGTTCTCCGCCAGGCCGTCGGCGATGGTCCAGGTCCGTTCGCAGTCCCAGCAGCTGAAGTGCCCGGTGAGCAGCATCCGTTCGCGGGCCGTCTTCCTCCCGGCCGCTTGCGGGGTGCCCTTGGCCGCGACCATGCCGGCGACCAGACAGAGGACGGCCGGCCCCGGTGTCCCGAGGGGTGTCCCGGCCGCCGCGACTCCGCGCGCCACCCGCAGGAAGGGCTCCCACCCGTCCCCCAGGGTCTCCTCGCGCAATGCCGTGGCGACCTCGCCCCACGGGTGCGGCCCCGGACGGGCACGGACGGGATCAGGCAGCACGGGAGCATCGAGAGCCGGACGGACCGGGTCCACGAAGAACTCGGGGATCTCGGTGTCGCTCCCGCACCCGGGACACACCAACCGCAGGTACCCCTCCTGGAGTTGGAGAGACCACAGGGCCGTGCCGATGTGGTGACCGGCGAGGGCGACGCAGGACAGCGCGAGGGAGACACAGGCCTCGGCCGGAGCGCCGGTGGAGAGGAGGCTCCGTACGGCCGCCTGCTCGGCCAGACGAAGTGCGGCACTGAACCCCGCGTCGAGATCGGCCGGGACGGGGGCTCTGTCCTCCGCGGTCACGATGCATCCCAGGTCCACCCAGAAATCCACGGACTGACCCGGCGGCAAGGCCGCTGCCGCCTCGACGAGATACGGCAGGGCCGCATAGGCCCCGTCGAAGACGGTCCCGTCGTCCAACAGGCCTCCGGCGAGAGCCGTCCAGGTCTGCCTCCAGCCCTCGCCGGTCTCGGTGGCGGTGCGGCCGACAGCGGCGGAGGCAGCGGCGGAGGCCATCTGCTCCAGGAGTACCTCCACCTCCTCGGCCGTCACGCCGTCGAGGTCACGCCAACGCGGGCTGCGCAAGGGCAGTTTCGGAATCATGGAGCCATACTCGCAATCAGCGGTGACAGCGGAGGGCGAAGGTCCCGCAGGCCGCCGCCTTCAGCAACCCGGCCTGTGCGTAGGTGAGTTGCGGTGACGTGTGGTCCGGCAGGACGTCACACCCCGTCGTGGATCATCATCTGCTCGACGACAACTGCCGCCGACCGAGGCACGATCGGCTCCAGGACCGGCAGGACAGCGGCCCAGCCGTCGAGCACCACGGCCTGTGCGGCAAGCCTGCGCGCGTGCGACGGCCCGGACATCTCCATGTGCCCGGACACCTCCACGGACCCGGACACCTCCACGGACCCGGACACCTCCACAAGTGCCGCCAGCGCGCGGGCACTTGTAGCGCGGTAGGCGATCGAGTGGGCGAGCGCCTCCGCCCGCTCCGGGTCGCCGTGCCGAGCCCACTCCGGTACGACCGCCACCAGCGCCTCGCCTTGTGCCCAGCGGTCGCTGATCGCATGGGCCAGTGCCTCGGCCCGGCCCGGAGCACCGCGCCGGGCCAGTTCCCGGACTACGTCGATCAGTGCCCTGGCCCGCGCCCGGTCGTCGGTGATCGCGTGGCCGAGGGCCTCTGCCGCGTCCGTGTCGCCGTAGCGGGCCACCGCTCCGACGATCTCCGCCCGCCACCCCGCGCGCAGTTCGGGATCGAGCCACTCGGCGAGGGCCATGGCGCGCTCGACCTGTCCTCGCCGGGCCAGCAGCAGCGTCACGGACCTCAGCAGCGTGTCGTGATCACGGCCGTCGCCGGCCCCGAGCAGCGCCTCGGCCCGGTCGGCCAGGGCGAGGGCCACGTCCTGATCGGCGGTCTCCGCGACGGCGTCCAGCACGCGGGCCAGGCCCCGGGCACCGAGGAACGACCGAGGTGGGAGCGGGCGTACGTCGGTCTCGTCAAGGCGTCCGTCCGGAACCGCGTCTTGGCCCGCGCCCTGTTCTGCGTCCTGGTCCCCGGTCTCAGCGATCGCCCACCCGCACCCGCCGCCCCCGGCGCCGACGGGGGGTCTGGGCGGAGGACGCAGCAGGGCGTCGACCCGGTCCAGGTCTCCCCTCAGGGCCTCCCGGGCCAGGACGGCCGTTAGGGGCCGCGACCACGGTGTCCCGCCATGGGTCCGGGTGAAGTCCTCGACACGGTCGGCGAGTTCGGCGGCCCGGACATGATCGCCGGTCGCGGCGGCCAGGTCCATGAGCAGGGCGAGCACCTGCCCCGTCCCGTCGAAGACGCACGCACGCACCTCGTCATCAGCCCGGGCGGCGAACCGGAGCGCCTCATCGGTGTCGCCGCGGTCCGCCACCGCTTTCGCCAGCACGGCCCAGGTCCGCGCCCAGTTGTGCGGATAGCGAATCGTCTCCGCCAGCGCTACGGCCCGGTCGCGCTCACCCGTGACGGCCCACGCCGACACGAGGACGACCAGCGCGTCGTCCCGCAGTTGCCGCAGGGGGATCGACTCGGCCAGTGCCTGGGCACCGCACAGGTCTCCCGCGTCGGCCGCGGCCTTCACCAGCCCCAACAGCTCATCGCTCAGCGCGAGTTCGTCACTGTTCGTGCAGGCCAGCTCGGCCGCGCGGACGAGGTGGCCGGTGCGGGCGAGCGCCTTCGGGAGCCACCCCCTGGTGAGATCCCTGCCGGGGGCCTTGCTCGGGGCGCCGTCCGGGTCCCTGTCCTGGTCCCCGTCCTTGTCCCTGTACTGGTCCTTGTCCGCAGACAACCGCAGCAGGGTCAGCAGACACGGCTCGAACCCCCCTCGCAGGATGTGCCTCCCCGCGTGGTGCTCCGGTGCCGGTCCACGACGCAGCTCCCGTTCCCGCGTCATGAAAAGCTCCGGCCCCCACTGGGCCAACCCCTCCGGCATGCCTACAGCACCCCCTCGCTGGAGCCGACAGCAGTGAGAACAGCGCGACCGGACGGACGCCCACGGTACGCCGACCGCGGGAGTGGCCGACGGCAGGACTCAACAGGCCCCGGTCGAAGGGGTTGTGATCGCAGAAAGGGGCGGTGATCGCTCCTCCGCGATGCTCGGACCCGACGACGATCACGGGTTGATCGCGATGGCGACGAGCCGGCGCTCCCGGCCCAGGACGCGGTCGAGGAGGCGCACCACGCGGTACATCAGGAATCGTCGCTTCATCAGTTCCTGGACGCGGGCGGTCTCCGCGGGGTCCAGGAGCCGGGCGGTGGCCGCGACGGTGGGTGCGTCGGCGGGAACGGTGCCCCTCATGTCGCACGGGGCGATGGTCACCCGCGGGCTGTTGCGGATCCGCTTGGCCTTTCCGGTCTCCGGTGGCGTCAGCGCGTAGAGGGTGCCCTCGTGCACGAGGCTGCCGACGGGGGTGGCGACCGGTTGTCCGTTGCGGCGGAAGGTGGTCAGACGGACGTGCTTGCCCTTGCCGATGCGGTCGAGAGCGTGGTCGAAGTCGCTGTGCGGGGTGGACATGGGGGTCTCCGAAGCTAGCGGGTGTGCCGGCCGGCGAGGGCGCGGGCCGTTCGCGCGGCCTGCTCCTCGACGGACGCGCGGGTGTTCCAGGCGCCGGGCAGCATGTCCTGCTGCTGGAACAGGGCCAGTCCGTGGGCTGCCGCGGCGACCTGGACGAGCAGCGCGAACGCCTCGTCCGGGTCAGGGGCGATCGCGCCGGTGACGGGCATCAGGTCGTCGTACAACGCGCTTCCCGCCCGGGCCAGTTCGGGGTGCCGACTCTTGTCGAGGCCGGCCAGGAACGTGATGTCGAAGAGGGCGCGCTCTTCGGCGGCGAACCGTACATAGGCGACGGCGAACGCGGCCAACTGCTCGGCCGGAGACGTGTGTTCGGCCAGCGCGGCGCGGTAGCGGCGCCGCTGCTCCTGGTAGCCCTTCAACGCCAGCGCGGCCAGCAGGGCCTCCCGGTCGGCGAAGTGCTTGTACGGCGCGGACACGCTCACTCCGGCCCGACGGCACGCCTCGGCGAGGGTGAATCCGTGGGGACCCCGCTCGCCGACCAGGGCGAGCGCGGCCTCCTCCAGCGCGTTGCGCAGATCTCCGTGGTGGGTGCCGGTGGGGCGCCGTTTGACTGCCATGTCTCGAAGGTTAACACTATTCACCATAGGTGAATGGCATTCACCATGGCTGGGAGGCCGGGCTCGGCCGCCCTTCTCCGCCGCACCTGACCGCCGAGTTCACGTACGACACCGGGAGCGACCGATGACGGCATCGAAACCCGCGCGCTGGAAGGCCCGCGACATCCCCGACCAGCACGGCCGCACCGCCGTGATCACCGGCGCCAACACCGGCATCGGCTTCGAGACGGCCAAGGCGCTGGCCCTGCGCGGCGCGTCCGTGGTTCTGGCGGTACGGGACGTGGACAAGGGCAAGCACGCCGTGGAGGCCCTCGCTCTCGCCGCCCCGGCGGCACGCGTGCGCGTCCAGCGGCTCGACCTCGGCTCACTCGCCTCGATCCGCGCCGCGGCGGGGGAGCTGCGCGACTCCTGCGCCCGGATCGACCTGCTGATCAACAACGCGGGCGTGATGTACACCCCGTACCGCACGACCGTGGACGGCCATGAGCTCCAGTTCGGCACCAATCACCTGGGGCACTTCGCCCTGACCGGGCTGCTGCTGGACCTGTTGCCCGCTTCCCCCGCGGCCCGTGTGGTCACCGTCGGCAGCGCGGGACACCGCATGGGCGGCCCGATCGACCTCGACGACCTCGGCTGGCACCGGCGCCCCTACGACCGGACCGCCGCCTACGGTCACTCCAAGCTGGCCAACCTGATGTTCACCTACGAACTCCAGCGCAGACTGCCCGCGAGCGGCCCCCTCGCCGTGGCCGCCCACCCCGGCGGCGCGAACACCGGCGGCTCCCGGAACGCGCTGTCCCACTCCTCGCCGCTCACCCGCGCGGCCTTCGCCGCGATCCGGCCCCTTCTCCTCCAGTCGCCCGGCATGGGGGCCCTGCCCGTGCTGCGCGCCGCGACCGACCCGGACGTGCGCGGAGGCGAGTACTACGGCCCACGCGGTTTCCAGCAGAGCAAGGGCCACCCGAAGGCGGTCCGCTCCAGCCCCCGGTCCTACGACGTGTCCCTCCAGCGCCGCTTGTGGTCCCTGTCCGAGGAGCTGACCGGCGTCGCGTTCCGGCTGTAGGGCGGCCGTCGCGGACCACTCTCCCTACCCATGGCCCTGGATTGCATAAACGTGCAGCGAAACGTATAGTCATGCCATCGATGAGGAGGGTTCCATGGCGGTACGTGCGGCAGTGGCCGGAGCGAGTGGATACGCGGGTGGCGAACTCCTGCGTCTGCTCCTGGCCCACCCCGAGGTCGAGATCGGCGCTCTGACCGGCAACTCGAACGCCGGGCAGAAACTCGGCGCGCTGCAACCGCACCTGCTGCCGCTCGCCGGTCGGGTCCTCCATGAAACTACCCCGGAAGTCCTCGCCGGACACGACGTCGTCTTCCTCGCGCTGCCGCACGGCCAGTCCGCCGCCGTCGCCGAGCAGCTCGGCCCGGACGTCCTCGTCGTCGACATGGGCGCCGACTTCCGGCTGAAGGACGCGGCCGACTGGGAGAAGTTCTACGGCTCCGCACACGCCGGCACCTGGCCCTACGGCCTCCCCGAACTGCCGGGCGCCCGCGCCGCGTTGGAGGGGTCCAAGCGCATCGCGGTGCCCGGTTGCTACCCCACGGCCGCCTCCCTCGCGCTCTTCCCGGCCTACGCCGCCGGGCTCGCCGAGAACGAGGCCGTGATCGTCGCCGCCTCCGGCACCTCGGGTGCCGGCAAGGCGCCCAAGGCTCATCTCCTCGGCTCCGAGGTCATGGGCTCCATGTCGCCGTACGGCGTCGGCGGCGGACACCGGCACACTCCGGAGATCATCCAGAACCTCGGCGCGGCGGCCGGTGAGCCCGTCACCGTCTCCTTCACGCCCACCCTCGCGCCGATGCCCCGCGGCATCCTCGCCACGTGCAGCGCCAAGGCGAAGCCCGGGGTCACCGCGGAGTCGGTCCGCGCCGTCTACGAGAAGGCCTTCGCCGACGAGCCCTTCGTGTACCTCCTCCCCGAGGGGCAGTGGCCCGCGACGGCGTCCGTCTACGGTTCCAACGCCGTTCAGGTGCAGGTCGCGTACGACGAGGCCGCGGGCCGCATCATCGCGATCAGCGCCATCGACAACCTGACCAAGGGCACCGCGGGCGGTGCCGTCCAGAGCATGAACCTCGCCCTCGGGCTCGACGAGACCACCGGGCTCTCTACGATCGGAGTCGCGCCGTGAGTGTGACGGCAGCACAGGGATTCACGGCCGCGGGCATCGCCGCCGGAATCAAGGAGAACGGCAACCCGGACCTGGCCCTCGTGGTCAACAACGGGCCCCGCCTCGCCGCCGCGGGCGTCTTCACCTCCAACCGCGTCAAAGCCGCCCCGGTGCTCTGGTCCGAGCAGGTGCTCAAGGGCGGCCAGGTCTCCGCCGTGATCCTCAACTCCGGTGGCGCCAACGCCTGTACGGGTCCGAAGGGCTTCCAGGACACGCACGCCACCGCCGAGAAGGTCGCCGACACCCTCGGGCTGAACGCGGCCGAGGTCGCCGTCGCCTCCACCGGCCTCATCGGACTGCTGCTCCCGATGGACAAGCTGCTCCCGGGAGTCGATACCGCCGCCGGTCAACTCTCCCCGCACGGGGGCGAGAAGGCCGCCATCGCCATCAAGACCACGGACAGCGTGCACAAGACCGCCGTCGTGACCGCCAAGGACGGCTGGACCGTCGGCGGTATGGCCAAGGGGGCCGGCATGCTCGCCCCTGGTCTCGCCACCATGCTCGTCGTCCTCACCACCGACGCCGACGTCTCAAGTGACCTACTGGACAAGGCACTTCGGGCCGCCACCCGCACGACCTTCGACCGCGTCGACTCCGACGGCTGCATGTCCACCAACGACACCGTGCTGCTGCTCGCCTCCGGCGCCTCCCAAGTCACCCCGGGCTACGCCGAGTTCGCCGAGGCCGTGCGTGCCGTCTGCGACGACCTCGGCCAGCAGTTGATCCGGGACGCCGAGGGTGCCAGCAAGGACATCAAGGTCGAGATCGTCAACGCCGCGAGCGAGGACGACGCCGTCGAGGTGGGCCGGTCCATCGCCCGCAACAACCTCCTCAAGTGCGCGATCCACGGCGAAGACCCCAACTGGGGACGGGTGTTGTCCGCGATCGGCACGACCAAGGCCGCCTTCGAACCCGACCAGCTCAACGTCGCCATCAACGGCGTCTGGGTCTGCAAGAACGGCGGAGTCGGCGAGGACCGCGACAAGGTCGACATGCGCTACCGCGAGGTGCACATCGTCGCCGACCTCGCCGCGGGCAGTGAGACGGCCACCATCTGGACCAACGACCTCACCGCCGACTACGTCCACGAGAACAGCGCGTACTCCTCATGAGCACTACCCGCAAGCACACCGCGCTGCCCAAGGCGCAGATCCTCATCGAGGCGCTGCCCTGGCTGACCCGGCACAACGGCAAGACCGTCGTCATCAAGTTCGGCGGCAACGCCATGATCGACGAGGACCTGAAGGCCGCGTTCGCCCAGGACGTCGTGTTCCTGCACCACGCAGGGCTCAAGCCCGTCGTCGTGCACGGCGGCGGCCCGCAGATCAGCGCCGCCCTCGACCGGCACGGCATCGTCAGCGAGTTCAAGGCCGGCCTGCGCGTCACCACCGAGGACGCCATGGACGTCGTACGGATGGTCCTCGCGGGACAGGTCCAGCGCGAGTTGGTCGGACTGCTCAACCAACACGGGCCGCTCGCCGTCGGGTTGACCGGCGAGGACGCGCACACCATCACCGCCACCAAGCATCTGCCCGAGATCGACGGGGAGTTGGTCGACATCGGGCGGGTGGGCGAGATCACCGCGATCGACACGGGCGCGATCGAGGCACTCCTCAACGACGGCCGTATCCCGGTCGTCTCGTCGATCGCCAGGAGCGAGGACGACGGACATGTCTACAACGTCAATGCTGATACGGCGGCTGCGGCACTCGCTGCTGCGCTGGGGGCCGAGACCCTCATGGTCCTCACGGACGTCGAGGGTCTCTACGAGGACTGGCCCCACTCCGACGAGGTGATCAGCCGCCTCACCGCCACCGAACTCGAGAAGCTGCTCCCGGAGTTGAGCTCCGGGATGGTGCCGAAGATGGAGGGCTGTCTGCACGCCGTCCGCAACGGCGTGACCACCGCCCGCGTCATCGACGGCCGGGTCCAGCACTCGATCCTGCTGGAGATCTTCACCGACGAGGGCATCGGCACGATGGTCGTGCCGGACGAGCTGCCCGGCAAGAAGCCCAACAAGAAGTCCGCCAAGAAGGCCGGCAAGAAGCAGGGGGATGCCGTATGACCGCCAATGAGGAGTTGACCCAGCGCTGGCAGGGGTCGCTCATGAACAACTACGGCACCCCCAAGCTCTCCCTCGTCCGCGGCGCCGGCGCCAAGCTCTGGGACGCCGACGGCAACGAGTACACCGACTTCGTCGGCGGTATCGCGGTCAACGCGCTCGGCCACGCGCACCCGGCGATCGTCGAGGCGGTCAGCAGGCAGATCGCCGAACTCGGCCATGTCTCCAACCTGTTCATCGCCGAACCGCCCGTCGCCCTCGCCGAGCGGCTCCTTGAGCGCTTCGGCCGGGACGGCAAGGTCTTCTTCTGCAACTCCGGCGCCGAGGCCAACGAAGGCGCCTTCAAGATCGGCCGGTTGACGGGCCGTCAGCACATGGTCGCCACCCAGGGCGGCTTCCACGGACGGACGATGGGCTCCCTCGCCCTCACCGGCCAGCCCGCCAAGCAGGAACCCTTCCTGCCGCTGCCCGGCGATGTCACGCACGTCCCGTACGGCGACGCGCAGGCCCTCGCCGCCGCCGTCACCGACGACACCGCGCTCGTCATCATCGAGCCGATCCAGGGCGAGAACGGCGTCGTCGTACCGCCCGCCGGATATCTCAAGGCGGCCCGCGCGATCACCGCCGCGCACGGCGCGCTGCTGGTCCTGGACGAGGTGCAGACCGGAGTCGGCCGTACCGGGCACTGGTTCGAGTACCAGGCCCACGAAGGCGTGCTCCCGGATGTCGTGACCCTCGCGAAGGGGCTCGGCGGCGGACTGCCGCTCGGCGCCACCGTCGCCTTCGGACGCGCGGCCGACCTGCTCCAACCGGGCCAGCACGGCACGACGTTCGGGGGCAACCCGGTCGCCTGCGCCGCCGGACTCGCCGTCCTCGACACCATCGCGAACGAGGGGTTGCTGGAGAACGTCAAGCGGCAGAGCGAGACGTTGCGGGACGGGATCGAGTCGCTGGGCCACCCGCTGATCGATTATGTCCGGGGTGCGGGCCTCCTCCTGGGTATCGTGCTCACCGAGCCGCTCGCGCCCCAGGCGCAACAGGCGGCTCAGGACGCCGGTTTCCTGGTCAACGCGCCCGCTCCCGATGTCGTACGGCTGATGCCGCCGCTGAACCTCGGCGACGACGAGACGGACGCGTTCCTCCGGGCGCTGCCCGGTGTCCTGGACGTGGCCAAGGGGGACGGATGATCCGGAGAATGAGTCGACGATGAGTCAGGCGCAGGAGCACGAACAGTCGGCGGGGCCGGCCGTGCCGCAGACCCGCACCGCCCGCCACCGGCGGATCGTGGACATCCTCAACCGGCAACCGGTGCGTTCCCAGAGCCAGTTGGCGAAGCTGCTGGCCGACGACGGGCTGAGCGTCACCCAGGCGACGCTCTCCCGGGACCTGGACGAGCTGAACGCGGTGAAGATCCGCAACAACGACGGCGACCTCATCTACGCGGTGCCGAGCGAGGGCGGTTTCCGCACCCCGCGCGTGCCGCTGGGGGAGTCGGCGAAGGAGGAGCGGATGCGGCGGCTCTCCTCCGAGCTGCTGATCTCCGCGGAGGCCTCCGCCAACCTCGTGGTCCTGCGCACCCCGCCGGGCGCCGCCCAGTTCCTCGCCTCGGCGATCGACCAGGCCGAACTCCAGGACATCCTCGGCACCATCGCCGGCGACGACACGCTCCTGCTGATCAGCCGCGACCCGCTCGGCGGCCAGGCCCTCGCGGACCATCTGCTGCGGCTGGCACAGAACGACCACTGACCGCCCGTACGGCCAACGAGTCGGGGGCGCACCGGAGTTGTCCGGTACGCCCCCGACTCGCATGGGGATTTCCTAGCCCAGACGGGACGCCAGCCCGCCCGTGCAGCGGACCTCGTCGCCCGCCGTGATGAGCAGGGCCTCCACGTCCGGGAGTGACTCCAGCCAGGCCAGGCCCTCCCGTGAGCCCATCGCGAACGCGGCCGTGGCCCAGCAGTCGGCCCAGGTCAGCCGGGGGGCCACCACGGTGACGGCGACCAGGTCGGTCACCGCGGACTTGCCGGTGGACGGGTCCACGATGTGCGCCCCGCGCTCGGCCGTACCGGAGGTGGCGACCGCCAGTTCGTCGGTGCCCGCGGCGGAGATCACGGCCGCGAGACCGCCCGGGCGGAGCGGATCGGACACGCCGACCCGCCAGGGGCGGTGCGCTCCCGGAGTGCCGAACATCTGGACGTCACCGCCGCCGTTCACGCTGACCCCGCTCACCCCGGCCGCCGCCGTGATCAGCTCGGCCGCGCGCTCGGCGGCCCAGCCCTTCACGATGCCGGTCGGGTCGAGCCGCCCCTCGTACGTCGTGCTGAACCAGCCGGCGCTCACCCGCTCCGCCTCGGCGCCCAGCTCCAGCACCTCGGCGACCTCGGCGTCGCACTCGGCCACGGTCAGCTCGCCGCGGGCCAGCCGGGAGACCTGGCTGTCGTCGCGGTAGGTGCTGAACACCTCGTTGACGCGGTGCAGTTGGGCGACCGCCTGGTCGAGCGCGGTCCGGACGGCCTCCGGCTCCCCGCCGCGGATGTCGAAGGAGAACACCGTCCCCATGACCTCCTCGGCGTGCCGCAACACGGCGGGAGCCTCCGCGGGATCGGTCACCGTGTCAGCCACCGGCCTTGTCCAGCGCCGACTGCAGGGACTTCTTGTACCCGCCGCTCGTGTACGACGCGCCCGACACGGAGTCGATGTTCGCGCTGCCTGCCGCGACGGCCTCCTGGTTGAGCTTGGGGATCGACAGCGCCGTCTTCTGGTCGCTGGTCCCGCCGCTCGGCGCCTGCACCGCCTCGGCCTTGGTGATCTTGCCGCCCGCGACCGTGATCCGGACCTGGACGGGCCCGTACTCGGTCGTCACGACGTCACCGGTGACGGTCTTGGCCTGCGCGGCCTGGCCCGACCCGGCGGCCGAACTCTGCGACGGGGCGGCCGTGTTGGCACCGGCGGCCTTCATCTTGTCGATGGCCGACTGCAACGACTGCTTGTAGCCACCGCTGGTGTACGTCGCCCCGGACACGGACGTGATGTCCGCGCTCTGCGTGGCGACGACCTCCTGGTTGAGCTTGGGCACGGACAGCGCGGTCTTCTGGTCGCTGGTGCCGCCCTTGGGCGCCTGGATCGCCTCGGCCTTGGTGATCTTGCCGTTGGCGACCGTCAGCCGTACCTGGACGACGCCGTACTCGGTCTGGGCGACGGCGCCCGTGACCGTCGAGGTCCCGGCCGCCGCGGCACCGCCCTGGGGCGACTCCTGCGCGGCGGCGGCCCCCTGGGCCGCTCCCTGCGCGGACGCCGAGGAGGAGTCGGTCGCCGGCTTCAGGGAGAGCAGCAGAACGATCCCGGACACGGTGGCGGCGCTCGCGAGCAGAACACGCCGGATGGGGTGGCTCTTCTTCATTGCTCCTGACTCCCGTCGCTCACATCTCGAACGACTCGTGATGGATACGGCGGGCGGGGACCCCCGCGCCGCGCAGTGCTTCGTAGACCGACTGCGCGAAGCCGGGCGGCCCGCACATGAAGACGTCGTGGTTGTCGATGTCGGGCAGCTTCCGCCGCAGCGAGTCCGCCGAGATGTCGGGGCGCTCCCCGCCGGGGCTGTTGACCGCGTACATCAGCCGGGCGCCGCGCTCGTCGGCGATCTTCGCCAACTCGTCCCACAGCGCCAGGTCCTGAGTGGTGTTGGCCCGGTAGAGCAGCGTGATGTCACCGGCCGCGCCGGGCAGCGTCTCGAACAGTGCCCGCATCGGTGTGATGCCGACGCCGCCCGCGACCAGCAGCACCTTGCCGCGGGTGCGCCGCTGCGAGGTCAGCGCGCCGTACGGGCCCTCGGCCCACACCTTGGTGCCGGGGCGCAGTTCGCGCAGCCGGGCGCTGTGGTCGCCGATCGCCTTGACCGTGATCCGCAGCATGTTGGGGCGGGGCGCCGCCGACAGCGAGTACGGGTGCGAGCTGAACCGCATCCCCGGCGCGAGGAACCGCCACCGGAAGAACTGCCCGGCCTCCGCGCCCATCCGGTGCAGCTTCCGCCCGCCGATGAGCACCGACACGATGCCGGGCGTCTCCTCGATGACCGCCTCGACGTACATCCGGTGCCGCATGTTGAGGCGGATCGGGGTGAGGATCCGGTACCAGACCACCAGCGCGGTCACCGTGCCGTACAGCCCGTACCAGACGGTCTTGGCGATCGGCGTCAGCGCGAAGTCGTTGCCGGTGGTGATCTGGTGCCAGAAGGTGAAGAACACCGCCGCGTACGTCAGCAGATGCACGTGGTACCACAGGTCGTACGGCAGCCTGCGGCGGACGGCGCCGATCGACGAGAGGCCGATCAGGAGGAACAGCCCGGTGCCGATGGCCGCCTTGCCCATGTCGGGCAGCTGGTTCACCGAGTCGATCGTCTGCTGGACGATGTCGCTCAGCGTCTTGCCCGCCTGGAGCGCGTAGCCCCACATGATCAGGAAGACATGGGCGAAGACCAGGCAGAGCGTGTACCGGCCGCTCATCGCGTGCCAGCGGGCGACCCGGTCGGAGCCGACCCGGCGCTCCAGGGCGGGCACGCGGGCCATCTGGAGCACGACGAGTGCCATCAGATAACCGGCCAACAGGCCGGTGATACGGCCCGCGTTGAGGATCTTGCCGTTCTGGTCGGCGATGGACGGCGTGTTGTGCCACCACAGCCACAGCACCCCGACCGCGCCCGCCCAGACGGCGAGCAGCAGCAGGGTCGCTGGGGAGCGGCGCGGGCGGATGCGGCGCATCGTCTGTCGGCGGGCGGCACGTCCGCCTGCGAGCGTGGTGGTCACGGTTCCTCCGTGGACGGGGCACAAGGGGGGTGGCGTGGCCCCTTGGCCCTGAAGTACGTGCCGTGGAGGCTGTGCGTTCAGAGGCCCGCGGAGTCCAGTGCGGACTGGAGTGACTGGCGGTAACCGTCACTTGTGTAGGTGGCGCCCGACACCGTGTCGATGCTCGCGCTCTGCGCGGCGAGTACCTCGCTCCTCAACTGCGGCAGGGCATAGGAGTTGATCTCCTGGTCGCGCGGATTGTCCGACGGCGACTGGACCGCGGTGACATCGGTGATCTTGCCGTCCTTCACGGTGATCCTCACCTGTACGGGACCCCAACGGGTCTGCGCGGTCTCGCCGGTGACCGTCTTCGTCCCGGCGACGGCCTTGCCGCTCGCGCTGCCCGAGGGAGCGGGCGACGAGACGACCTGGGGCGCCGCGGCCACCTCGGGCGCCGTGTGCGGCTTCAGCGCCAGCAGCATGACCAGTCCGGACGCGGTCACGGCGCTCGCCAGCACGATCCGCCGCAGCGGCCGGTTCTGCTTCAACGGATGCACGACGACCTCACAGCTCGAACGACTCGTGGTGGATACGGCGGTCCGGCACACCGGCGGCGGACAGCGCCCCGTACAGGTCCTGGGCGAAGGCGTGCGGACCGCAGATGTACACGTCGTGCGCGGCGAGGTCGGGCACGGCCTCACGCAGATACTCCGGGGTGAGCGAAGGCCGTTGCCCCTGCGGCCCGTTGATCGCGTACAGCACCTTCGCCCCGCGCCACCGCGCGATCGCCTCCAACTCCCCGCCCAGCGCCAGGTCTTCGGTCGTCCGCGCCCGGTACAGCAGCGTCACCTCGCCGGGCAGCGTCTCGAACAGCGCCCGCAGCGGGGTGATCCCGACCCCGGCCGCGACGAGCAACGACCGCTGCCTGGAGCGCCGTTGGACGGTCAGCGAGCCGTACGGCCCCTCCGCCCACACCCGCGCGCCCGGCCGCAGCAACGGCACGGCCGCGCTGTGGTCGCCGAGCGCCTTGACCGTGATCCGCAGCCGGTCCCCGCGCGGCGGCGCCGACAGCGAATACGGCGTCGACGTCCAGCCCATGCCCTCGCCGAAGAACCGCCAGCGGAAGAACTGCCCGGCCTCCGCGCCGAGTTGCTCGATCCGCCGCCCACGTACGACGACGGAGTACACGCCCGGCGCCTCCCGGTGCACCGACTCCACCCGCAGCCGGTGCCGCAGGTTGAGCCGCACCGGCGCGAGGATCCGGTACCACAACACCAGTGCCGCGACGCCGAGATACAGCGCGTACCAGGCGGCCGTGGCACCGGCCCGCCCGTTGAACTGCTCGCCCAGGGACAGTTGATGGAAGAACGCGAGGAACACGGCGGCGTACGTGAGGAGATGGACGTAGTACCAGAACTCGTAACTCACCCTGCGCCGCGCGGCCCGCGCCGAGGTGATGCCGACCGCGAACAGGATGATCCCGCCGAAGGTCGCCTTCAGCATGTCCGGGTAGTCCAGGACGACGGTGACCGTCTCGTGCACGACCGAGGCACGGTCCTGGGCGGCGTACCCGAGCAGGATCAGCACGACGTGCACGCCCAGCAGACAGACCGTGTACCGGCCGGCCATCGCGTGCCAGCGCGCCACCCGGTCCGAGCCGATCCGCCGCTCCAGCAGCGGCACCCGCGCCATCAGACCCACCAGCACCGCACAGGCGTACCCGCACAGCAGCCCGGCGATCCGCCCGGCTCCCGTCAGCCAGCCCGCGGCCCCGACCACCGACCCGGTGTCCGCCCACCACAGCGCGACGACGGCCGCCGCACCGGCCCACAGCAGGCCGAGCACGGGGCCGGCCGGCGAGCGCCGGGGAACCGGCGGCACGGGCGGCGCCTTCCGCTGCTCGTACACGGTGGTCATGTGTGCGTCCTTTCGCCTGTCCTGCGCACAACTGTGCGGGCCCAACCTCTGAGGGATCTCTGAGCGGACGCCTTTCTCAGCTTTCTCAGAGGAAACTCAGAGGCCCTCGCGACGGACGGGGACGCCGGGAGGGGCGATGCTGGTAAGTGCCATGAACACCAATCGCTCCGGCCGACCGGCCCTCACCCGCCCCGACGGCACCCCGGTGCGCGTCCTCGTCGTGGACGACGACCCCGACCTGGCCGAGGTGCTCTCCGGCGCCCTGCGCTACGAGGGCTGGGAGGTCCGTACGGCGGGCGACGGGGCCGCCGCGCTCGCCGGGGCGCGCGAGCTGCGGCCGGACGCCGTCGTCCTCGACGTGATGCTCCCGGACACCGACGGCTACGCCGTACTGCGCTCCCTGCACGAGGTGAAGCCCGATGTCTGCGTGCTCTTCCTCACCGCGCGGGACACGGTCGAGGACCGCATCGCCGGCATCACCGCGGGCGGCGACGACTACGTGACGAAACCCTTCAGCCTGGAGGAGGTCGTCGCCCGGCTGCGCGGACTGCTGCGCCGCGCGGGCATGGCCCGCCAGCTGGAGGAGGGCCCCCGGATCGTCGTCGGGGACCTGGTGATGGACGAGGAGGCCCGCGAGGTCAGCCGGGCGGGCCGGATCGTCGACCTCTCACCGACCGAGTTCGAACTGCTCCGCTTCCTCATGCGCAACCCGCGCCGCGTCCTCAGCAAGGCCCAGATCCTCGATCGCGTATGGTCCTACGACTTCGGCGGCCAGGCCCATGTCGTCGAGCTGTACATCTCCTATCTGCGCAAGAAGGTGGACGCCGGCCGGGCGCCCATGATCCACACCGTGCGCGGCTCCGGGTACGTGCTCAAGCCGGTCGTCCGATGAGCAGGGGGCCGCGGGCCGTCGGACGCCGGCTACGGCGACTGCCCAGGCCCCACACCCTGCGGGCGCGCCTGACGGCGGGCCTGGTGGTGCTGCTCGCGGTCAGTTGCGCGGCCGTGGGCGTGGCGGCGGTGATCGAACTGGACGGCTTCCTCACCGGCCGCCTCGACCAGCAACTCACCGAGGTCGGGACGCAGTTCCCGGCCAGCCTGGAGCACAAGGGCCAGACGCTCACCGACCACGACGCCGACGACCGGGAACGCGGCGACACCCGACGGCAGGCGCCGGGCACGTTCGGCGCCCGCCTGCTCCACGGCACCGTCACCAACGCGGCGGTCGTACCCGCCGACAAGGACGACGCGACGACCGACCTGAAGGTCGCGCTGACAGCGCGGGACCGGCGGGAACTCGCCGCGGTCCCGGTCGACGGCAGATCCCACACCGTCCACCTCTCCTCCCTCGGCCGGTACCGCGTCCTCGCGGCCGACGGCCGGGACGGCGACGTGATGATCACCGGACTCCCGCTGGAGTCGGTCGAGGCCGCGGTCCACCGGCTGGAGACGGTCGCCGCGATCGTCTTCGGCGCCGCCCTCCTGATCACCGGATTCGCGGGCGCGCTCTGGGTGCGCTGGTCGCTGCGGCCGCTCAGCCGGGTCGCCGCCACCGCCACCCGGGTCAGCGAACTCCCGCTGGCCAGCGGCGAGGTGGCCCTGCCGCCCCGGGCGCCCGAGTCCGACCCGCGCAGCGAGGTGGGCCGGGTCGCCGGTGCCTTCAACCGCATGCTCGGCCATGTCGAGGACGCGCTCACCCACCGGCACGCGAGCGAGGAACGCCTGCGCAGCTTCGCGGCCGACGCCAGCCACGAGCTGCGCACCCCGGTGGCGTCGATCCGGGGCCACGCCGAACTGGCCCTCCTCCACCCGGACCCCGTCCCGCCCAAGGTGACCCGCGCACTGGAACGCATCGAGGCCGAGTCCGCCCGCATGGGGGTCATGGTCGACGAGATGCTCCTCCTCGCCCGCCTCGACGCGGGCCGCCCCCTCGAACGCCGCCCCGTCGACCTGACCCGCCTGGTCCTCGACGCCGTCGCCGACGCGCGCGCCGCCGGCCCCGACCACCGCTGGGCCCTGCGCCTCCCCGAGGAACCGGTCACGGTCACCGGCGACGCCCACCGCCTCCAACAGGTGCTGGCCAACCTGTTGGCCAACGCGCGTCTGCACACACCTGTCGGCACGAAGGTAACGGTGACATTGGAGACGGGCGCCGAGGCGACTTCCCTGGTGGTCCACGACGACGGCCCCGGCGTCCCGGCGGAGGTCCAGCCAGGAGTCTTCGAACGCTTCACCCGAGCGGACCGCCGCCGCACGGAGGGCAGGGGAGGGGGAGCGGGCCTGGGCCTGTCGATCGTGGCGGCGGTGACGGAGGCCCATGGCGGGAGCGTGGAGTTGGACAGCCGCCCGGGCTCGACGACGTTCACCGTCCGCCTCCCGGCGGGTCTCAGTACCGGGTGATCGCCGTGACCCCGCTCACCGTCCCGATGGCAATATGCGGCGCCCGCCCAGGATCGGCCCACCGCAGGATCCTTCGCATCGCATCCACCGACACGGACACACAACCGGCGGTAGCCCCACGCCCGTTGACATGCAGAAAGATCCCGGCCCCCCGCCCCTTCACGGGCTTGGCGTAGTTGAACCCGATGACAACCCCGTACGCGTACTGAGCCGTGTAGGAGATCAACCGCTCGGACTCGGAAGCCCGGCAATCGCTCGCCAGGGGCTCGCTCCACCGGTTGTACACCCGAGACCGAGTGTCCTCACACCACCAAGAACTCCCGTTCACCCGGCGGTACTTGACATGGGTCCCACCCGGCGCGGCTTTGATTCCGAAGGCATACGGCAGGTCGTGCAACCCGGTGGGAGTCGTATTGGACCCCTGTTTGCGAGCCCGTCCCTCGACCAGCCCCTTCGCCCCGAAGCGAGCCACGGTGGAACCGGCCTTCACCCACCTCCCACCCCGGCGCTCCCACCAACTGAGCGTCCCGGACGTGGACTTGACCCCCTGCGCCTGAGCCAGGATCAGCTGACCGCCACCCCCGGTGTCCGCGAGCGACAAGGGCGACGGTTCCGCCGCCCGCGCGGGCACGGCACAGAGCAGCAGCAGAAGGGACGCGGACGCGAGGGCGACGACACCAGGACGCATGCCCCAGACGCTAGAGCGCGCACCCGCTGACGGCACCTCAAATGGGCCGAACAGGCAACGCACATCGCACATCGGTCCGGACATCACCGTGGCCGCCCCGGCCGGCGTTCATCGGGGCGGCCACGGCTGCCTGTCACGTCACTTGGTGAGCGTGCAGGCGGCCAGGGAGTCGAGCCCGGTGGGCTTGGTGCCCTGGCGCCCGATGGAGATGGCGATGCGGTCGATGGTGGAGACGCGCTTCGATGGTGGAGACGTCGACGAGTCGCTTGTTCGCTTCGGCGATCTGGGTGTCGAGAAGGGCGAGGTTGCGGTCGACCTCGGCCTGCGCGGAAGCGGGAATGGCAGGCAGCTGCGACTTCACGTCCGGGCAGGTGATCGTCCCGACCGCACTCGCGGCGTCGCCGGTGTCCTCTGTACCCCCGGCCGCCTCCGTGGCGGCAGCCGTGGCACTCGGGGCCGCGGTCGCGGTGTCCGTCGCACCGGTCGAACCCGTCGCACCGGCCGCGTTGAGGGTGCAGGCGGCCAGGGAGTCGAGCCCGGTGGGCTTGGTGCCCTTGCGGCCGATGGAGATGGCGATGCGGTCGATGGTGGAGACGCGCTTCGATGGTGGAGACGTCGACGAGTCGCTTGTTCGCTTCGGCGATCTGGGTGTCGAGGAGGGCGAGGTTGCGGTCGACCTCGGCCTGTGCGGACGCCGGGATGGCCGGGAGCTGCGACTTCACGTCCGGGCAGGTGATCGTCCCGGGATCGGACAACGTCCGGGCGCTCTGCGTGGTGCTGCTCTTGTCCGGCGTCCCGGCAAGGGCGGTACCGGCGATGACGGCACCGGTGAGAGCCACGGCGGCGGCACCGCCGATGAACACGACGCGACGCTTGTTGTACTTGGGGAGAGCCCTGGACATGCGAATGCCTCACTCGGGTCAGGGGTGATCTGAAGGTGACTCTTGGGTGACTCGTGGGGGGAAACGCGGCGCCTGCGTTCGGCGAGAAGTACGGGTAAGCGGTTGCTGGTGTTCAAGGTTGTTCAAGGGTCTTTCAAATTGACGAATCATGCAGAGCTCTGCATAATCATGCAAGCGAGGCGGTGTGCATGCGAGACAATGCAGGGACACCACAGCACGTCGACCCCCGTCCACGGCCTTTGAGGAGCAGCGCAAGTGAGCAGCAACAGCGGTGACGTACGGCTCTGGGGCGGTCGTTTCGCCGACGGTCCCGCCGAGGCCCTGGCGAAGCTGTCCGCGTCCGTCCACTTCGACTGGCGGCTCGCGCCCTACGACATCGCCGGTTCCCGCGCCCACGCGCGCGTGCTGCACAAGGCGAACCTCCTCGACGACGACGAGCTGACCCGGATGCTCGCGGGCCTCGACCAGCTCGAAGCGGACGTCGCCGACGGCTCCTTCGTGGGCACGATCGCCGACGAGGACGTCCATACGGCCCTGGAACGCGGCCTGTTGACCATCCTCGGCCCCGACCTCGGCGGCAAGCTGCGGGCCGGCCGCTCCCGCAACGACCAGGTCGCGACGCTGTTCCGGATGTGCCTGCGTGACCACGCCCGTTCGATCGGCGGCCTGATCGCCGATCTCCAGGACGCGCTGGTCGGCCTCGCGGAGGCCCACCCGGACGTGGCGATGCCCGGCCGCACCCACCTCCAGCACGCCCAGCCGGTCCTGTTCGCCCACCACGTGCTCGCGCACGTCCAGTCGCTGTCCCGGGACGCGGAACGCCTGCGGCAGTGGGACGAGCGGACGGCGGTCTCCCCGTACGGCTCCGGCGCCCTCGCGGGCTCGTCCCTCGGCCTGGACCCGGAGGCGGTGGCGAAGGACCTCGGCTTCGAGCACGGCTCGGTCGCGAACTCGATCGACGGCACGGCCTCGCGTGACTTCGTCGCCGAGTTCGCCTTCATCACCGCTATGATCGGGGTGAACCTCTCCCGGATCGCCGAGGAGATCATCATCTGGAACACGAAGGAGTTCTCCTTCGTGACCCTGCACGACGCGTTCTCCACGGGCTCGTCGATCATGCCGCAGAAGAAGAACCCGGACATCGCGGAGCTGGCGCGCGGCAAGTCGGGCCGCCTGATCGGCAACCTGACGGGCCTCATGGCCACGCTCAAGGCACTGCCCCTCGCCTACAACCGCGACCTCCAGGAGGACAAGGAGCCGGTCTTCGACTCCATCGACCAACTCGAGGTCCTGCTGCCGGCGTTCACCGGCATGATGGCCACCCTGACGATCCACCGCGACCGCATGGAGGAACTGGCCCCGGCCGGCTTCTCCCTCGCCACCGACATCGCCGAGTGGCTGGTCAAGCAGGGCGTCCCCTTCCGGGTCGCCCACGAGGTCGCCGGCGAGTGCGTCAAGGTCGCCGAGTCCGAGAACATCGAACTGAACGACCTCACCGACGAACAGTTCGCGAAGATCTCCGCCCACCTGACCCCGGAGGTCCGCACGGTCCTGAACGTGCCGGGCGCGCTGGCGTCCCGCAACGGCCGTGGCGGTACGGCCCCGAGCGCGGTGGCGATCCAACTGGCAGAGGTGAAGCGGGACTTGGCGGTACAGCACGCTTGGGCAACGGCGAAGCGCTAAGGGCTTTTAGGGGCGCGGGGAACTGCGCGACCGGCTACAACGCCCCGCACTCTCCAAACAGCGGTAAGAACCCTTCCCCCTGAGGCGAAGGTCATCCCGGGTTACGTTGGTCAAGAGCCGCACCACAGCCGACCAACGGAGCCCGCGATGCCCTTCGCCCGACTGGCAACAGCAACAACCCCCACCAGCCACCTCGGACTCGGCCTCGCCGCAGTAGGCCGCCCCGGCTACATCAACTTGGGCCGTGAGGAAGACCTCGGCGAGAACCGCACCGTGGAAACCCTCCGGGCCCGCACCCACGAACTCCTCGACGCCGCCTACGCGCAAGGCGTCCGCTACTTCGACGCGGCCCGCTCCTACGGCCGCTCGGAGGAGTTCCTCGCGGACTGGCTGGCCGTCCACCCCGACCTCGACGACATCGTGGTCGGCAGCAAGTGGGGCTACACCTACACCGCGGACTGGTCGGCGGACGCCAAGACGCACGAGGTCAAGGACCACGGCGTCCAGACCTACGACCGCCAGCGAAGCGAAACCTTCGCACTGCTCGGCGACCGGCTCGACCTCTACCAGATCCACTCGGTGACCCCCGAAAGCCCGGCCCTCACCGACAAGGAACTCCACGCGAAACTGGCCGAGTTGGCGGCCACGGGCGTGACGGTCGGCTTCTCCACCAGCGGCCCCGCGCAGGCCGACGCGATCAGGGCCGCGCTCGCCGTGACGGTGGACGGCGAGCCCCTCTTCCGTACCGTCCAGTCGACGTACAACGCCCTGGAGACCTCCGCCGGCCCGGCCCTCGCCGAGGCCCACGACGCCGGACTCACGGTGATCGTCAAGGAGGGCATGGCCAACGGCCGGCTGGCGCAGCCGTACGCGCCGGACGCCCTGAAGGCCGTAGCCGAGGAAACGTCGCTCGGCGCGGACGCGATCGCCCTGGCCCTGATCCTGCGTCGCCCGTGGGTGGGTGTGGTCCTCTCCGGTGCGGCGACCGTGGGGCAGCTCGCGTCCAACCTGCACGCGGCGGTCGCGGACCTGGACGAGGACCAGCTCGCCCGGCTGGACGCGCTGGCCGAGGACCCGCACGAGTACTGGGAGAAGCGCGGCCGGCTGCCCTGGCACTGAGAGATCCCGCTGATCGACCTTCCGTGAGGCAGCCATGCCCGTCATGAGACATGGATGTCTCATGTGGGTTATGGTTGTCTCATGGCTCTCGACCGCGACCACGTACTCCGCGCCGCCGCGGCCCTGCTGACCCGCAAGTCCACCGCGACCATGGACGAGGTCGCCAAGGCGGCCGGGATCAGCCGGGCCACGCTGCACCGCCAGTTCGCGGGGCGCGACGCACTCGTACGGGCCTTGGAGGCGCTCGGTATCGCCGAGTGCGAGACCGCCCTGGACGCGGCGCGGCTGGACGACGGCCGGGCCGAGGACGCCGTACGGCGACTCGTTCGCGAGGCTGAACCGGCCGCCGGCCTGCTCGCCTTCCTCTACACGGAGAACCAGCTGTTCGAGGGCGAGGAGCAGCACGCCGGCTGGGCCAGGATCGACGACCGCATCACCGCCCTGTTCCGGCGCGGCCAGCAGAGCGGCGAGTTCCGTATCGATCTCACGCCCGCCTGGCTCACCGAGGCGCTGTTCGGCCTGCTGGCCTCCGGTGTGTGGCTGGTGCAGAGCGGCAAGGGCGCGCCCAAGGACTTCACGCACATGACCGTCGAGCTGTTGCTCGGCGGCGCACTACGCAGAGACGAGACACGGAGAGAGGAATCATGACCAGCACCCTGCAGCCGGCGGCTGTGACCGAGACGGAGAAGCGCCCGGGCCGTTGGCTCGCGCTCTCCGTGCTCGTGCTCGCCGTGCTGCTGGTGGCCGTGGACGCGACGGTCCTCGGCCTGGCGACCCCGTACATCAGCGAGGACTTGAAGCCGTCCGGCACCCAACTCCTCTGGATCGGCGACGTCTACTCCTTCGTCATCGCGGGCCTGCTCGTGTCGATGGGCAGTCTCGGTGACCGAATAGGCCGCAAGCGCATCCTGCTCGTCGGGGCCACCGCCTTCGGCGCGATCTCGGTCCTCAACGCCTATGCCACGACACCGGAGTTGATGATCCTGGCGCGGGCGCTCCTCGGTGTCGCGGGCGCGACCCTGATGCCCGCCACCCTCGCCCTGATCCGCAACCTCTTCCACGACCCGCGCGAACGCAGCCTCGCGGTCGGCATCTGGGGCGCAACGGCCTCCGCCGGTACGGCAGTCGGTCCGGTCGCGGGCGGCTTCCTCCTCGAACACTTCTGGTGGGGCTCGGTCTTCCTCATCAACCTGCCCGTGATGGCGGTCCTCGTCCTGGTCGGCATCAAGATGCTCCCCGAGTCGAAGAACCCCAACCCGGGCCCCTGGGACCTGATCAGCGTGGTCCTGTCCCTGGTCGGCGTGATCGGCGTCGTCTACGCGGTCAAGGAGGCCGCGACCCACGGCTTCGAGTGGCCCGCGCTCGCGGTGGGCGCGCTGGGCGCGGCGGCCCTGTACTGGTTCGTGCGCCGCCAACTCACGCTCCCCGCCCCCTTGTTGGACATGCGCCTGTTCCGCAACCGCGGCTTCAGCGCGGCCGTCCTCGCCGACCTGCTGACCATCCTCGGCCTCTCCGGCCTGGTGTTCTTCCTCTCCCAGTACCTGCAACTCGTCCAGGGGCGGGGCCCGTTCGAGGCGGGCCTGGCCGAAATCCCCGCCGCCGTGGGCGCGGTGGCGGCCGGACTGATAGCGGGCCGGGCGGCCCGCCGTTTCTCGGTCCGCGCGGTGGTGGCGGGCGGCCTCGCGGCGGTCGGCCTGGCACTCGCCGTCCTGACGACCCTCGGCCAGTCGACCGGCTATCCGATCCTCGGCGCCGCGCTCCTGGTGGTCGGCATCGGCGCCGGCTTCTCCTTCACGGTGACGGCCGACGTGATCCTCTCCTCCGTACCGAAGGAACAGGCGGGCGCGGCCTCGGCGGTCTCGGAGACGGCCTACGAACTCGGCGCGGCCCTCGGGATCGCCGTACTCGGCTCCATCGTGACGGGTGTCTACCGGGACTTCGCGGCTCCGGCGGGCACACCGAGCGGGGCGCACGAGTCGCTGGGCGGCGCGGTGGAAGCGGCGGCGGACATGCCGACGCAGGCGGCCCAGCAGATGCTGGCCTCGGCGCGGGAGGCCTTCGTCAGCGGCCTGAGCGTCGCGTCGGCGGTGGGCGCAACGGTCCTGCTGGCAACGGCGGTCGCGGCCTGGTTCATGCTCCGGGGCCAGCGGCTGGAGGACGTCAGCGGTTGATCCAGCCGCCCGTGTGGAAGCTGAAGCGGGCGATCACGGGGCACCAGCGCGCATAGAGTTCCGCCGCCACCGGCGGGCTCTCGCGGTGCGCCAGCTCGTCGAATCCGGCCACGATGCCCAGACAGCTCTGCTTGACGTCGGGTTCCGGCGCGTTCTCGGCGGCCGTCCGCAGCACTTCCCGGACGTCCTGCTCGGGCGGGGCCTCGGCGAACGCCGTGAGGACCGTCCGAGCCGCCCCGGGGAAGCCGACCACCACGGCCAACAGGAGCTGGACGGCCTTGAAGTCCCCGTCGAGGAAGGCGTCGACGTCCGCGGCCGAGACACCGATCCGAGTGAGCCGGTAGAGGTTGACCAGCTTCTTCGCCGCTCGCGGTGTGGGCACCAAGGAGGCGAGCGAGGCCATGAACGCGATCTCGTCCGCGCGGAGTTGAAGCGTGTCCGGCCGCAGATCCCGCACTTCGGGTACGGCGACGGAGGGCCGCCGGGTACCCGGGGCCACCCCGTCCGCACCGCTCGCCGCACCGGTGCCCTCGGCGGTCTCCGCGTGGGCGGTCACATCCGCGTCCTCCCCGCGCCACGGCGGGCCGAGCAGCGAACGGATGTAGCGCGAGGTGGCACCGGCCGAGGGCCGGGACACCACGAACGGAATCTGGAAGATCTTGTCGAGGTAGTCCAGCGGCGACCCGACACCACTGTCCATCGCCGGGAGCGGCGGCCCGAACAACTCCCGATAGTGCGTCTTCAACGCCGACAGCATCCGCACCCACAACCCAAAAGGGCCGCCCGCACCACTCAGGTGCGCACGGCCCAGGGAAGTCTCGGAGAGTCAGGCGGCCTTCGCCTTCGTCGCGTACATGTCCACGTACTCCTGCCCCGACAACCGCATGACCTCAGTCATCACGGAGTCGGTCACAGCCCGCAGCACATACCGATCCCGGTCCATCCCCTCGTACCGTGAGAACTCCATCGCCTCACCGAAGCGAACGGTTACACGCCCGGGCCGCGGAATCCCCGCACCGCCGGGTTGCAACTTGTCCGTGCCGATCATCGCGAAGGGAACGACGGGCGCGCCCGTCATCATCGTGAGCCGGGCGATCCCGGTCCGCCCCCGGTACAACCGCCCGTCGGGCGACCGAGTGCCCTCGGGGTAGATGCCGAAGACCTTGCCCTCCTCCAGGATGCGGCGGCCGGTCATCAGCGCGGCGACGCCGCCGTTCGCGCCGTCCCGGTCGACCGGGATCATGCCGACGCCGGTGAAGAACCAGGCCATGAGACGGCCCTTGAAGCCCTTGCCGGTGACGTACTCGTCCTTGCCGATGAAGAGCACCTGCCGGTCGCAGACCAGCGGAAGGATCATCGAGTCGATGAAGGTGAGGTGGTTGCCGGCGAGGATCACCGGACCGTCTCCGGGGATGTGCTCCGCGCCCTCCACTCGTGTGCGGAACATCAGGCGCATGATCGGTCCGAGCAGTGCCTTGATGAGCGCGAAGCGGGACAACGGGCCCTCCGGTGTCAAGGGGGTTCGATATAAATGTGTGCAGGTGAGGACGATACTCGCGGCGCCCGGGGTATTGCACATCGGGTTCACCGAGGTCTTACGCAGTGTTGACGCACGTTTACCTGCGGTGTCGCTGCGGAGTCGTCCCGTAACCGGGCCGCCATGTTGTGACACATCTCGCGTTCCATGGTGACGGCGGGTCAAACCTGCCGGCCGGTACGACATCCAGCGTCAGTGCCGTGTTCCGGCCGAGGTCTCCCGCCCGTCATGTACGCGCACCTACGATCGGCGCGCACCGACGGGGCGACGCCAGGAGGTTTCATGGACACGCAGGGAACGCAGGAGCCGAACGAGCGAGTGAACGGCACCGGACGGCGGGCGCTGCTGGGCGCCGCCGTGCTCGGCGCGGGAGTGGCCGCACTGGGACCGGCCGGTACGGCGAGAGCCGCCGAGGCCTCGACGGCCCGTCATGGTGGCGGTCTGAAGGACCTGCCCAAGCCGACGATCGTCGGTCACCGCGGCACCAGCGGCTACCGCCCCGAGCACACCTTCGGCTCGTACAACCTGGCACTGGACCTGGGCGCCGACATCGTCGAGGCCGGTGACCTCGTCCCCACCAAGGACGGTCACCTGGTCTGCCGGCACGAGCCGGAGATCGGCGGCACCACGAACGTCGCGGACCACCCGGAGTTCGCCTCCCGCAAGACCACCAAGCTGCTCGACGGTGTCTCCACGACCGGCTGGTTCACCGAGGACTTCACGCTCGCCGAGCTGAAGACCCTGCGCGCGATCGAGCGCATTCCGGCCAACCGTCCGCACAACACGCTCTACAACGGCCGCTGGGAGATCCCCACCTTCGAGGAGGTCCTCAAGTGGCAGGACGAGCAGACCCGTAAGCGCGGCAAGCAGGTCTGGATCTACCCCGAGATGAAGCACCCCACCTACTTCCGCAAGCGCGGGTTCGAGATGGAGAAGCTGCTCTCCTCGACCCTGCGCAAGCACGGCAAGGACAAGCGGAACTCGCCGGTCCTCATCCAGTCCTTCGAGCCGACCAGCATCCAGAAGATCAGCAGGCTCGTCCGCAACAACCTGGTGGTGCTGCTCTCCGGCACGGGCACCCGCCCCTTCGACTTCGTCGACCAGGGCGACCCGCGCACGGTCGACGACCTGGTCAAGCCCAAGGGCCTCGCCGAGATCGCGACATACGCGCAGGGCCTCGGCCCGACCCTCGACCTGATCATCACGAAGAACGCCGACGGCAGCCTGAACAAGGAGACCACCCTGGTCGCCGACGCGCACAAGGTCGGCCTGATCCTGCACCCCTACACCATGCGCAACGAGAACCCCTTCCTGCCGCTGGAGTACCGCAAGGGCACGGCCGTGGACGCCTACGGCGACGCGTTCGGAGCCTTCAAGCGCTACTTCGCCACCGGCATCGACGGTGTCTTCACGGACAACGCCGACACCGGTCTGCTCGCCCGCGCGGACTTCGTCAACGGCTGAGCCCCGCGCCCCGTTGGAGTGACAAACGGCCGCCCCGGCAACCTCCGCCGGGGCGGCCGCGTCGTGCCGCATATGACACACCAGCTCGTCGCCGCCCTGCGCCCCCTGCTCGCCGCCGAGGCCTCCGCCGAGGCATATGCCTCCGGAACCGAACCGGCCGACCTCGAACAGGCCGTCTGGCTGCGCCTCCTGGAACGCCTCGACGCCTCGGGACCACCCGTCGACCCCCAGCGCTGGCTCCGCCGCGCGGTCCGCTCGGAGGCTCAGCGCACCCGTCGTACCGCACGCCTCGAGCAGTCGTACGACGATGATCCGGTCGACGAGCGCGACCGCGGCCCGGAGCAGGCCGCGCTCACGGCGGCGAGGCATCGCGCACTGCACGACGCGGTGCGCCGGCTGCCGGGCCGTTGCCCCCGGCTGATGGAGGCGCTGCTCTCGCCCAAGGACCTCACCTACCGCGAGATCGCGGGGGAGTTGGGTATCTCACAGGGCAGTCTCGGCCCGGAACGTTCCAGATGTCTGGGATGTCTTCGGCGATTGCTGACGCCGGAGGTTGCGGCTCACGAAGCACGGGGATAGGAGTGAGGGACCACATGGCGATCAGGTGAGCGGGAGGCGTGCGCACATGGGCATGAGCGTGACCATCTCGGTGGCGACCGAGCAGGACTCAGAGCAGATCTTCAGGTTGCAGTACCTGTGCTTCCAGAGTGAGGCGGCGCTGTACGGCAACTACCGCATCGACCCGCTCGTCCAGAGCCTCGACTCGGTCCGGGACGAGGTCGTCGCCGACTGCGTGTTCGTCGCCCGGCTGGGCGAGGAGGTGGTCGGCTCGGTCCGCGGCACGGTGACCGAGGACGGCGCGGCGGCCATCGGCAAGCTCTGCGTCCACCCGCGCCTCCAGGGCCACGGCATCGGCGCCCGGCTCCTCCGCGCGGCCGAAGCCGCCCTGGCCGAGGAGCGCGGCGCCAAGAAGTTCCGCCTCCACACCGGCCACCGCAGCGAGGGCAACCTCCGCCTGTACCGCCGCGTCGGCTACGAGACCGTGGGCACCTCCCAGGGCGACGACGGCGTACCGATGATCGTCCTGGAGAAGCCCGTCGAGGCGTACGTCGCTACGGCGTGACCGTGTCGGCGGTGGCGGCGGCGCGGTTCTTCCGGAGCCAGTAGAGCGCGGACAGCGGCAGCAGCACGGGGATGAAGACGTACCCCGCGCCGTAGTACGACCAGACCGTCGCGTCCGGGAAGGCCGAGCTGTCGATCACGGTCAGCGTGCCCACGACGAGGACACCCGCGAGTTCGGCGGCGCAGCACGCCTGTGCCGCCCTGCGGGCCCTCTCGCCGCCGCGGATCAGGGAGTACGTGATGAACCCGTACACCACACCCGCCACCGCCGACAGGGAGTAGGCGAGCGGGGCCCGGTCGAACTCGGTGGCGATCTGGTAGACGGAGCGGGAGACCGCGCCGACGACCATCACGCCGTAGAACCAGACGAGCAGGATGCCGGGCCCGCTGATGAGCCGCTTCGGCTTCTCTTCCGCAGTGGTCATCTCAGCTTCCCCAGATGTCGTAGAGCCGCACTTCGAGCACGGCGAGGACCACGCCGCCGGCCGCGGCGGTGAGCGAACCCCAGCGGGTGCGCTCCGTCAGTGACATGAGGCCCGCCGCCGGGACGGTCGCGAACGCGCCCAGCAGATACGCCACGAAGATCGTCGTGCCCTGCTCCGCCTTCTCGCCGCGCGCCAACTGCACGATCCCGACCACCAGTTGGACCGTGGCCAGCACGGTGACGACGGCCATTCCGATGAAGTGCCAGTCCTTCGTCGACTGGTCGCGGTAGGCCGCCCACCCGGTCCAGGCGGCGAGCAGCAGCGCGGCGACACCGATCGTCAGTGTCAGGGCATCAAGCATGCAGTGACCCTATTACGGGCCATAAGGCCGGTGACCGTAGGGTCGAGTGCATGAAGATCCATGCTCAAGCCCTCCTGTTCGACAACGACGGCACGCTCGTCTCCTCCCTCGAATCCGTGCGCAGGTGCTGGACCCGGTGGGCGGACGAGTTCGGGATCACCGCCGAGGACTTCGCACGGGTCGAGCTGCACGGGCGGACCGCCGTGGAGATAGCCGCCGACCTGCTGCCCGCCGATGTCGTGCCTACGGCGGTCGCGCGGATCGAGGCGCTGGAGGTCGAGGACGTGGCCAACGGCGGTGCCGTCCCGCTGCCCGGCACCCGCGATTTCCTCGACTCGCTGCCCGCCGACCGCTGGGCCGTCGTCACCTCCGCCACCCGCCGGCTCGCCGAGGCCCGGCTCGCCCACGCCGGCATCCTCCCCAAGACCCTCGTGGTCGCCGAGGACGTCACGCGCGGCAAGCCCGACCCCGAGCCCTACCTCCTCGCGGCCCGCCAACTCGGCGTCGACCCGGCCCGCTGTGTCGTCTTCGAGGACGCCCCGGCCGGACTCCAGGCAGGTCGCGCGGCCGGGATGATCACCGTGGCATTGGCCACAACGCACGAGGCCCACGAGCTCGACGCGGACTTTGTTGTGAACAACCTGTCAGCCCTGTCCGCGCTGGTCAGCGACGGGGGAGTGGAGATCTCCGAGCGCCGCTGAGAGCCGTCCGCCGCTGTCCGGCATGCGGACAGCGGCACTTTGTCAGGACCGTACGTCTGCTTTACTGATTCCATGACCACGACGAGCAGCCGCACCCTTGCGACCGAGGCGACCCTGACGCCCGGTGCTCGCTGTATGTGTCGAATGTGCGCCTTCTAGAGGGCCCCGCACCACCCCCGGGCCATCCGCCCCCGCCTCGCGCCCCGAAGCGAGCCGCCGTGGCACGTCCACGTGCTGAAC
>NZ_JAENRY010000109.1 GCF_016612545.1 Streptomyces sp. MBT65
TGGCTGATTCCCGGTGCAGTTCGCATCGACCACACGGACGCGGAATCGATGCCACTTAACCTGCGCGATCTCGGGAGGAGTTCGTAGCGGGTGCTCGGGCGTGGGCAGAACGTCCACCAACCTGGCTGATTTCACGTGGAGTTCACTGCGGCCACGGGGGCGTGAACCGGGCGCCGGCGAAGCCTGCCCGCTCGATCCGGAGTGCGCATCGACCACGCACGCGGGGCCGCGGGGCCGCACGGCAACAAGCCTCGCCCCTCACCCACCCGGCGCGCGTGCCTGCGACAGGCCTCACCGAACCCGGCCCGCCCCCAAGTCAGTTCGCACCGGGCGGCAACCACCCCCACCGCCAACAGCCCCGCCCTACGCCCGCGTCGGCTGTACCGACGCCGCGTCGAACCGTAGGTTCCAGCGGCCCGCGTGGCCGGTGACCGTGGTGGTCGACAGGGGGCGTACGTCGATGTTCCAGTNTCCTCGAAGGGTCTGGTGTCCAGCCAGCCGCCCACGCGGGCGATGAAGCTCAGCAGGGACTCCCCGCCGTGCGGGGTGGAGCGCGGGTCGGCGAGCCAGGCGTCGACCAGGGCCGGTTCGCGGGCCATCGCCTCGCCGAGGGTCAGCCCGCGCCAGCGGCCCATGTCGCAGTCCCGCAGGGCGAGTTGCACCAGCGGGGTGTAACCGAGGCCGTCGCCGGTGGTCCGGCTGCGCGGGGTCGGCGAGCAGTAGCGCAGCTCCGCCGCCGCCAGCGGCAGCAGGGCCGGGACGGCGCGCTGCACCTCGTCCCAGCCCGCCTGGTCCAGCGGGCGGTCGTCCTCGAAACGCTCCGCGAGCAGCGGGGAGCTGCGCGCGGCGGCGACGAACGTGACCCGAAGAGGCATGCGGCGATCGTGATCCCGCCGAAGTAGCGAGGTCAAGGGGTGCCGGAGGAGAGTTACCCAGGGTTGGCGAAACCTTACTTCGAGGTCAGGACCAGGCGGACAACTCACTCGAAATACAGGGCCATCCACCGGTCGGGCTGCTCCAGTGGCTTGAATCCGACCTTCTCGTACACCCCGTGGGCGTCGTGCGTGGCGAGCAGGATCCGCCGGAGTCCGAACGGCCGCAGCTCCTCACGTACGGCGCCGACGAACGCCGTACCGATGCCCTTGCCGCGCGCCGACGGGGCCACGTACACATCGCACAGCCACGCGAACAACGCCCCGTCGGTCACCACACGCGCGTACGCCACCTGCTCCCCCGAAGCCGTGTCGTACACCCCGTAGTTCAGCGAGGACGCGACCGCGCGCTCGTGCTGCTCGCGGGGGCGGTCCTTGGCCCAGTAGGTGTCGGTGGACAGCCAGTGGTGGGTGCGGTCGATGTCGACGCGGGCGGAGTCCCCGGAGAACTCGTAGCCGTCGGGGAGGCTCGGGAGGTCGTCGGGAAGGCTCGGAATGTCGTTCATGGGCGGAGAATCGCAGGCCACGGCGGTCGACGTCGAGCGGTTTTCCCCTGCGGCTCGGGCGTTGTCAGTGGCGGGTGGCAGGCTTCGGAACATGACACGGACGACGACAGCCGACGACTACACCTGGCTCCGCGAGCGGTATGCCTCGCTGATGGAGGCGTACTGCGTCACCCTGGTCCGGGCGATCACCCCGGACCGGCTGCTCCATGAGCTGGGTGCGGAACCGGGCATACGGGTCAGCGGTGTCCAGGCCCTGCGCGAGCCGTCGTACACGTCGTGGGACGACCACGACGGGGACCCGCTGTTCGTCGGCGTCGCCGCGCTCGGCGAGTGGTCGCTGATGGTCGAGTACAACGGCTTCGTGGGCGTCACCGGCGCGGCCATGCTCCCGGTCTCGCGCGGACGCACGGTGGTCTCCCACTTCCGCAACGTGAACGCGATGGACCACTTCTACTGGTTCGAGGACGGGGAGACACGGCTGCACTTCGAGCCGCTCTTCGCCTACGCCCGGGACGGCAGCCACGCAGACGAGCTCCTCGCCGAGATGCGGGAGTCGGGCTTCGAGCTGAGCGAGGACGAGGAAGAGGACGAGAGCTACGACCTGCACACCGAGGCCGCCTTCGCCCTCTCTCATCGCGTCACGGGCGTCCGCCTGACACCGGAGCTGTTTGCGTCCCTGGAGTTCACCGGCGCCCTGGTGCCGATACCCCGGGACTAGAGCGTCTCAAGGCCGGAGCACCTCGTCGCAGGCCGCCCGAAGTCGTCGTACGCCCTCCGTGATCTCCCCCGTCCCCGCGACCGCCGCGAAGCTCAACCGGACGTGCGCGGCCGGGGGTTCGGCGCTGAAGTAGGGGCGGCCGGGGGTGATGGCGACGCCCGACCGGAGGGACGCCGTCGTCAGCGACAACTCGTCCATGCCGTCGGGGAGGCGGAGCCAGAGGTGGTAGCCGCCGGAGGGGATGTGCGGGAGGGAGAAGGTGGGAAGTTCCAGGCGCAGGGCGGTGGTCATCGTGTCCCTGCGGGTCTTCAACTCCGTTGAGATCGCGCGGAGATGGCGTGGCCAGGCCGGGGAGCCGACGAGTTCGAGGGCCGCTTCCTGGAGCGGGCGGGGGACGAAGAAGGTGTCGACGACCTGGATGGCGCGCAGACGTTCCAGTACCGGGCCGTGCGCGGCGAGTGCGCTGACCCGGAAGCTGGGCGAGGTCGCCTTGGTGAGCGAGCCGACGTGGACGACGACTCCGTCGGGGTCGTCGGCGACCAGTGGGCGCGGCAGCGGGCCCGCGTCCTCGTGCACCAGCCGTCGTACGAAGTCGTCCTCGATGACGAAGGCGCCCGCGTCGCGCGCGATGCGCAGGACCTCGGGGCGGCGGGCGGGGGCGAGGACCGCGCCGGTCGGGTTCTGGAACAGGGGCTGGCAGACGAACACCCGGGCGCCGGTGGCGCGGAACGCGTCGGCGAGCAGGGACGGTTTCACGCCGTCCGCGTCCACCGGCACCGGGACCGGGCGCAGCCCGGCGGCCCTCGCGATCGCCAACATGCCTGGATACGTGGGGGATTCGACGAGGACGGGTGCGCCGGGCGGGGCGAGGGCGCGCAGGGCGGTGGTGAGCGCGGTCTGGCCGCCCGTGCTGACCAGGACGTCGGCGGCCGTCACCGCGCCGCCGATGCTGCGCGCGAACCACTCGCGCAGTTCCGGCAGGCCCTCCATCGGTGGCCGGCCCCAGGCGCCGGGGCGGCGGCCGGCCCGGGACAGGGCCGCCGCCATCGCCCGCTCGGGCTGCAGGGAGGGGTGCAGATAGCCGCCGTTGAACTCGATCACGCCCGGCGGCGGGGCGGCCAGCGTGGCCAGGACCGCGGACGCGTCCACCGTGCGCGGTACGAGATCGGCGGTGCCGTCCGCGCTGAGCGCGACCTCCTGCCAGGAGGTGTCCCTCGCCGCGGCGGTCGCGGGGCGGGGCGTCGCCCGGAACGCGCCTGCGCCGGGCCGGGTGACGACCAGCCCCTCGGCGGCCAGTTGCGCGAGGGCGCGCGAGACGGTCACCGGGCTCACCCGGAACCGCTCCACGAGCGCCCGACTGGACGGCAGCTTTCCACCTGGAGAGTAGCGGTCGAGCTCCCGCCGCAGCTGATGGGCCAGTTCTCCGACACTGCTACGCTCTTGCATGAGAGCACACGATAGCGCTACTGCCCCGAGCCCGATAGCGGTCAGCACCGACACCACCCCCGCCGCGCAGGCCCCCGCACCCGGCGTCCGCGCCGGTACCGTCCAGGCCGCGCTCGGTGTGATCGCCTTCTCCCTCACCTTCCCCGCCACCGCCTGGGGGCTGGAGGGCTTCGGCGCCTGGTCGCTGGTGGCCGTGCGCAGTGTCCTCGCCGCGGTCATCGCGGGCGGCTGTCTGCTGGCGCTGCGGGTCCCCGTGCCCGGCCGTCGGCACCGGGCCGGGCTGGCCGTCGTAGCGGGCGGAGTGGTGGTCGGTTTCCCGTTGCTCACCACGCTCGCGCTGGAGACGTCGACCACCGCGCACGCGGCGGTGGTGGTCGGCCTGCTGCCGCTGACGACCGCCGCCCTGTCCGCGCTGCGCACCGGCATCCGCCCCTCGCGCACCTTCTGGACGGCCGCGCTCGCGGGCGCCGGCGCGGTGCTCGCGTTCACGGTCCAGCAGAGCGGCGGCGCCGTGAGCACCGCCGACCTGTATCTCCTCGCCGCGCTGCTGGTCTGCGCGGCCGGTTACACCGAGGGCGGCCGACTGGCCCGGGTCATGCCCGGCTGGCAGGTCATCGCCTGGGCGCTGGTCCTGTGCCTGCCGCTGAGCGTGCCCGCCGCCGCGATCGCGCTGTCGTACGACACCCCGCACCTCACCGCGCACAGCGTGGCCGGGCTGCTGTGGGTCGCCGCCGGTTCGCAGTTCCTCGGTCTTGTCGTCTGGTACCGGGGCATGGCGGCCATCGGCGTCCCGAAGGCGAGCCAGTTGCAGCTGGCCCAGCCGCTGCTCACCCTGGTGTGGTCGGTGCTGCTCGGCGAACACCTGACGGTGGCCGCCCCGTTGACCGCGGCGGCGGTGCTGGTGTGCATCGCCGTCACGCAGCGGGCCCGGAGTTGAGGTCTGAGGCAGTGGTGTCAGGAAGAGGTGGGTGAGGCTCCCACGGCCGTGGAGAACTGCCCCACTCCCGGCCGCTTCCAGTCCGCGAAGACCTGGTCGGGACCGCCGACGGGCGGCGGCGGGTCCCGGTCGACGACGGTGACCCGCTGCCCCTCCTTGGCCGGCGCCATCGCCGCGACGAGCCCGGTCGGGCCGGCTCCGGGTATCAGTACGCGCATCGTGATCAGCTCCTGCGGGGCCGGGTCCCCGAGGAGAGGCCATTGCTCATGTCTGTCGCCACGCGCAGGACAGGAATGAGGTTCACGCGCCCGGAGCCGCCGTCAGCGCGGAGGTTTCGCCGGCTGCTGGTAGTGGTCGGCGACCACGCGGGCCATCGCGCCGATCGGGTCCACCGCCACCTCCCGGGCGGCGAAGAAGACATGCCCGCCGACCTGGGGGTACCTGGCGGCGAGGGTGAGGTGCCGGGACAGTTCGGCCGGGTCCTGCCAGGCCGCGGGCTGCGCCGGGTCGCCCGCCTTGTACAGCGCCTCACCGGCGTAGAGCCGTGTCTTCGTGCCGCGCGCGACCTCCGCCCACCAGGGCAGCAGCTTGGCGTAGTCGGCGGCGGCGAAGCCGATGTTCCAGTACAGCTGCGGGACGATGTAGTCGATCCAGTTCTCACGCACCCACCTCCGGGTGTCCGCGCAGAGGTCGTCGTACGTCTGCACCCCCGCCCGGGTGTCGGAGCCGCGCGCGTCGGTCGCGAGGTTGCGCCACACGCCGAACGGGCTGATCCCGAACTGCGTTCCCGGGCGCACCTGTTGGATGCGGGCAGCGGTCTCGCGGATCAGCTTGTCGATGTTGTCGCGGCGCCACGCGGCCCGGTCGGTGAAGCCGCCGCCGTACCTGTCGTAGGCCGCGTCGTCGTCGAAGGTCTGGCCGGCCACCGGGTACGGATAGAAGTAGTCGTCGAAGTGGACCGCGTCCACGGGGTACTTCTTCACCGCGTCGAGGATCGCGCGCTCGACGAAGGCGCGGACCTGCGGCAGCCCGGGGTTGTAGTAGAGCTTCCCGCCGTACGCCACCACCCAGTCCGGGTGCTTGCGCGCGGGGTGCGAGGCGACGAGCTTGGTCGGGTCGGTGTTGTTGGCGATCCGGTACGGGTTGAACCAGGCGTGCAGTTGCAGCCCCCGCACATGCGCCTCTTCCACGGCCGTCTTCAGCGGGTCCCAGCCGGGGGCCACGCCCTGGGTGCCGGTCAGGTACTGGGACCAGGGTTCGTACGGCGAGGGCCACAACGCGTCGGCGGTGGGCCGTACTTGGAAGATCACCGTGTTGAGGCGGTCGCGAACCGCAGCGTCGAGGTGGGCGATCAGTTCGGTGCGCTGCCGGTCCGGCGTGAGACCCGGGCGGGAGGGCCAGTCGCGGTTGGCGACCGTCGCCAGCCACACACCCCGCATCTCAGTGACCGCGCGCGGACGCCCGGCCGGCACCGGCACCCGCCCGGGCTCCGCCGCCGCGCTGCCGGTCGTGCCCAGCGTCGACAGCGCGGCCATCGCGAACGCCCGACGTGACAATCGCCCCATCTGCACACCCCCATACGCTGTGGATCCGTGCCGTCACGGATCGTCTCCGCGCCCCAGGATGCCCGACCCCGGCGATCGATCATCGATACTTGCGGGTAACGTGCACGATCGGAGCAGACTCCGGACAACGGGGTTCCACCAGAGCCCGAACAGCAGCGAAGGGGACGATGTGACCGACATCGAGCGCGTCGGAGTGGTCGGCTGCGGCCAGATGGGCGCGGGTATCGCCGAGGTGTGCGCCCGCTCCGGCCTGGACGTGAAGGTCGCCGAGACCACCGGCGAGGCCCTGGAGATCGGCCGGACCCGGCTGTTCAACTCGCTGACGAAGGCCGCCGAACGCGGCAAGATCTCCGCCGAGGAACTGGCCGAGACGCAGGCGCGGCTCAGCTTCACCACCGATCTCGGCGAGTTCGCCGACCGGGACCTCGTGATCGAGGCGGTCGTCGAGAACGAGCAGGTGAAGACCGAGATCTTCCAGGTGCTCGACCAGGTCGTGACCCGTCCCGACGCGATCCTCGCCTCCAACACCTCCTCGATCCCGCTGGTGCGGCTCGCGGTCGCCACCTCGCGCCCCGACCAGGTCGTCGGCATCCACTTCTTCAACCCGGCGCCGGTGCAGAAGCTCGTCGAGCTGATCCCGGCGCTGACCACCTCCGAGGGCACGCTCGGCCGCGCCCAGCTCTTCGCCGAGAAGGTGCTCGGCAAGCACGCGATCCGCGCCCAGGACCGTTCCGGCTTCGTGGTGAACGCGCTGCTGATCCCCTATCTCCTCTCCGCGATCCGGATGTTCGAGTCGGGCATCGCCAGCCGTGAGGACATCGACAACGGCATGGAGCTGGGCTGCGCCCACCCGATGGGCCCGCTGAAGCTGGCCGACCTGATCGGCCTGGACACGGTCGCCTCGGTCGCCTTCTCGATGTACGAGGAGTACAAGGAACCGCTGTACGCCGCTCCCCCGCTGCTCCAACGCATGGTCGACGCGGGGCGGTTGGGCCGGAAGTCCGGCTCGGGGTTCTACACCTACGGCTGAGCGCCGCCGTTCGTCGCGGCAACTCACCGTGACACGGCGGCTGTTACGGGCCCGGCACTCTTCGGAGTGCCGGGCCCGCGCCATTCACACACCGTGTGCGCGCCGGGCCCGCATATGCCGCCCGCACACTCTCCCCCGCTGTCCACCAGGCGAGTTGACTCTTCATGCGCATGCAAGGGATGTTCCGACTACGGAAAGGAGCGGACCCGTGAGCGCCGACCCCGAGCATCCCGTGGTCCATGGAGAACTCGCAGAGTTACGCCGCCGCCTCGACGTCGCCTACGCGCGGGTCGAGGGAGGGCTGGCGCTGCTCAGCCATCGCACCGAGGAGACGGACAAGGAAGTGGATGAGCTGAGCGCGCGGATCGTCGCACTGGAGCACACGCGCTGGCCGTTGCCGGCGATCGCCGCACTGACCGCCGTGGGCGCGCTCGTCGTGACGATCTGGCAGGTCCTGGGACGCTAGACGCCTGGGCGCCGGGCGGGAGTTCGAGGGGCGTCCTCCCCCAGCCTCAAGTGGTGCAACAACAGTAGTGCGGCCGCCATGTTGGCGGCCGGGACCTCCCCGCGGGCGACCATGTCGGGTACGAGTTTGAGCGGAACCCACTCCCGGCGGTCCGACTCGAAATCGTCCACGGGGTGTCCGGTGTACTCGCCCTCGTCGGCCCAGTAGATGTGGTGCCGGGCGTCCGTGAGCCCGTTGGACGGTTCCACGCTCATCAGGTGGCGCAGGGGCCCCGGCCGCCAGCCGGTCTCTTCCTCCAGTTCCCTGGCGGCCGCGCATGCGATGTCCTCGCCGTCCTCCACGACGCCGGCCGCGAGCTCCCATCCCCAGCTGTCGGTGATGAAGCGGTGCCGCCACAGGAGGAGTACTTCGTTGGCCTCGTTGACCACCGTCGCCACGGCCACCGGGCGCAGCCGAATCAGGAAGTGGTCGAGGTGCCGGCCGTCGGGTAGTTCGACATCCGCGAGATTGACGCTGAACCAGCGGTTTGAGTACACAGTTTGTTCGTTCTGTTTCGTCCACTGCACGGTTCTGCCACCTTCCGTCGAGTAAGTGGCAATATCGCAGCAGGGACTGTGTCGTGGACGTCCAGGAGTTGTCGGTCTACAGCGGTACGCGCAGTGCCCCGTCGATGAGTTCGGCCGCCTCCGCCGTACCCGCGCAGTCGCTGCGCACCAGGTACTCGCGTACCGCGCGAAGTCTGTCGCGCAGTCGCTGGGACTCCATCCCCCTGGCCTGTTCGGCCATCTGCACGGCGGTGGCCACCGCTTTGTCGGCGTTGCCCTGGCGCAGTTCGATCTGGCTGAGCATGGCGAGGCGGTGCACCCGGCCCCGGTCGTGCGCCGGAGTGTCCACGGCCGCCATGGCGTGCTCCCCCGCCGCCGTCAGATCGCCGAGGCTGAGCAGCGCCTCCGCCACCTGGACGTTGACGAGGCCCGGCTGGACATAGCCGGTCTCGTCGGGCTCGTATCCGCGCCGGATGCGTTCGGCGGCCTGCTCGGCACGGCGGATGCAGGACAGGGCGCTCGTGCCGTCGCCGAGGTGTGCGTACGCCTTCGCCTGCATCGCGTAGAGGTCGGAGGCGAGCGCCGGGGTGATCTGCCGGCCGGCGGCCCGCAGCGCGGCCTCCGCGAAGGCGACGGCCTGGCGGAACTCCCGCATGAACAGCGACTGGTTGACGAGCAGCGCGATGACGTACGCGCCAAGGCCCCTGTCGTTGCTGGCCTTTGCGAGCCGCAGCGCCTGATGGAAGTAACGCTGGGCGAGTCCGTGCGCGTCGGAGTCGTAGGCGCAGATGCCCGCGATCGCCACCAACCCGCCGGTGGCCCGGTGCAGTTGGCGGCCGGTGGCGTCGGTGTAGCTGCCGCGCAGCAGCGGGGCGGTCTCGGAGTTGAGGAAGCCGACGATGCGGGTGCGGGTCGCCACGCCGCCGGCCTTGCGGTACATCTGCTCGTAGTGGGCGCGGGCCGCGCGCAGCATCTCGATGTCGGCCATGCTCACCCGGTGCCGGCCGCCGCGCGAGACGTCCACGTCGTCGGGCGGGTTCTCCCACTCCCAGACGGGCATCACCGCGGGCGTACCGGTGACCGCGGGGGCGCCGAGGAGGTGCGGGCGCTGCTGTTCGTCGGAGCGCCACAGGGCGGTGGCCCGCTCGACGAAGCCGGAGAGGGAGGTGCCGTGCGGGGTGGACGGTTCGCCCGGTACGCCGAGGCCGATGTCGTCGAGGGTGACGGGTCTGTGCAGACGGGTCGCGAGGACCTCACAGATCAGGTCGGGGACCTGGCCCCGCGGGCGCTGGCCCTTCAACCACCGTGCCACAGCCGTGTGTTCGTAGCGCAGTGCGAGCCCTCGGGCGCGGCCGGCCTGGTTCACATGGGCGGCCAGTCCCGCGTGCGAGATTCCCGCCTCGTCGAGGATCGCGTCGAGGAGTGTGTTGGGCTGCATGGATGGCCCCCCGGTGACTCGGTGCGGACAGAGTAGTGCGGTTCGGTTCACACCGGGTGTGAATGGAGTGCGCGAATCCGTGGTGTGTGCGCGCTGTTGCGGAGAGTTTCCGACCGGTTGACTGGATTGCCTCGCAAGAGGCCGGCCGGGCCGCCGGCTCCCCCTCGTAAGTGCGGCGGCCTGGCTTTGCGGTGGCCATCAAACGCCGTTGTGCTGTGGGTAGTTGGTCGAGTGCGGGTGCGTCGTGGCTGGGCGCGCGCCCGCGGCGGAGCCACTGATGTCACTGCCCCGCGCCCCCAGGTGGGGACAGGCGGCCTTGCGGTCGTTGCGCACGACGAGCATCGCCACGTCGTCCGTCGGGGTGCCGCCCGTATGCCGGAGCAGTGCGGAGAAGACCGACCCCAGCACCGACTGCGGTATCGGCAGCGGGTGTTGGCCCACCACCTCTGCCAGCGCGTCCTTCAGCGGGAAGAAGCGGCCCCGTGCGTCACGGACGTCCTCCGCTCCGTCCGTGTAGAGGAACAGCGCCTCCCCCGGCAGGAGTTGGCCGCAGCAGACGAACGGCAGTTCCGCCGGCAGCGGGAACGGGCCCAGCGGCGGGAGCGGGTCCGCGCGAGCCAGGGCCCGCACGCCTCCCCCGCTCAGCAGATACGGCCACGGATGACCGCAGTTGAGGGCGCTGATCTCGCCGTCCCCGCCGATCTCCAGCAGCAGTACGGTCACGAACTCCTCGGCGACCGGGCTGTCCGGGTCGAGGCCGCCCGACGCGGGGTGTTCCGCGCGGGCGCGTTCGCGCAGATGGCGGGCGAGGGCCCGCTCCAGCCGTCGTAGGACACCCGCGAGGTCCGGCTCGTCGTGGGCGGCCTCGCGGAAGCTGCCGAGGACGGCCGCCACCGTGCCGATCGCGGCGATGCCGTGGCCGCGGACGTCGCCCATCACGACCCGTACACCGTGCTCGGTGGCGATCACCTCGTACAGGTCGCCGCCGACCACCGCGCCGCGTTCGGCGGACAGTTGGGCGGCGGCTATGTTCAGGCCGTCGAGCCGGGGTGGGAGTGGGCGCAACAGCGCGTTCTGGGCGGCGCCCGCGATCTGGCGGATCTGCCTGAGTTCGCGGAGCAGTGAGCGCCGGACCTGGACGATGAGACCGGTGCCGACCGCGAAGAACACGGCACTGGTGACGATGCGTGCGCCCAGGCTGTTCTGCTGGGCGAGCGGGCAGGTGAGTTTATAGGTGATCGCCATGGCGCCCCAGACCGTGGGCAGCCCCAGGGCGAGTGCCCTGCGCAGCGGACGGCGGGCACGCGTCCTCGGGCGCGGCCTGCGGGGAACCCCAGCCTTGATGCGGATCATGCCTGTGGCCCCCCAAATAGGCCCCGACAGCGCAATCGGACCGACCCCGAAAGGCCGGTCCGATTCTGTCGACCGCATGCCCCGATCGGGCCAGATCGCCCGAACTTCTCACCCGAACGAGTGAGGCGGCATGAGACAGGTGCATTTATGCAGGTAGGGGCCGTATCGATACGGAATCGGCCCCTCCAGCGATCAACCCCGCAGTACGGCTCCCGTGCGCTCGGCCGCCAACGCCACCGCGGCGTCCCGGGCCGCCGACGCCTCGTCGACCGTCAGTGTCCGGTCCGCGGCGCGGAACCGCAGTGCGTAGGCGAGGGACTTCTTCCCCTCGCCCAGTTGCGCCGCGTTCTCGTACACGTCGAACAGCCGGATCGACTCCAGCAGTTCACCCGCGCCCTCACGCAACGCGCCCTCGACGTCCGTCTGCGGAACCGCGACGTCGACGACCAGCGCGACATCCTGCGTGGCGACCGGGAACGTCGAGATCTTCGGGCCCTTGGGGACACCCGCCGACGCCGACTCCAGGACGTCCAGGTCCAGTTCCATCGCGCTGGTGCGCGTGGGCAGACCGAGCGTCTTCAGAACACCGGGGTGCAACTCCCCGGCGTAGCCGATGACTTGCTCAACTCCCTCGACTACGACCGCGAGTTCGGCGCAGCGGCCGGGGTGCCAGGGACCGTACTGGCCCTTGCGGACGATGAGTTCGGTACCGGCCTCACGCGCGAGCGACCGCGCCGACTCGACCGCGTCGGCCCAGTCGGACGGACGCCCCTTGCCCCACCAGCCGGCCTGCTCGCGGGCGCCCGTGAGGACGACCGCGGCATGCCGGGGCTGGACCGGGAGCGCCTCGGTGAGGGAGGCGATCTCCTCGTCGGTGGGACGCCGGTCGACGGGCAGCCGTACCGCGATCTTCAGCTCTTCGCGCGGGTGGAAGACCAGACCCGTCTCGAAGAGCGCGAGGTCGTGCGAGCCACGGCCGTCGTTGCGGCGCAGCGCACCCAACAGCCCCGGCAGCAGCGTCGTACGGAGGGCGGGCTCCTCGTCGGAGAGCGGGTTGACGAGCTTGACGACCTTGCGGTTCGGGTCGTCGGCGGCCAGGCCGAACTGGTCGAAGACGTGCTCGCCGACGAAGGGGTAGTTGGGCGCCTCCACGTAACCGGCTCCCGCGAGGGCGCGGCCGACCCGGCGGTGCAGCCGCTGGCGGTCGGTCAGGCCCCGGCCCGCGGGGGGCTTGGGGAGCGTGGAGGGCAGGTTCTCGTAGCCCTCCAGGCGGATGACCTCTTCGGCCAGGTCGTTCGGGTCGGTGAGGTCGGGACGCCAGGACGGGACGGTGACGATCAGCTCGTCCTGCCCGTACACGTCGCAGCCGACCTCCTGGAGACGCCGTACGACGGTCTCGCGGCCGTAGTCGACACCCGCCACCTTGTCCGGGTGGTCGGCCGGAATGGTGATGGTGTGCGGGGCCGAGGGCGCGATGACCTCGGTGACGCCCGCGTCCGCCGTGCCGCCCGCGAGGAGCACCAGGAGGTCGACCGTGCGCTGGGCGGCGGCCGACGCGGCCTGCGGGTCGACGCCTCGCTCGAAGCGCTTGGACGCCTCGGAGGCCAGCTTGTGGCGGCGGGCCGTGCGCGAGATGGAGAGCGCGTCGAAGTGGGCGGCCTCGACGACGACCTCGGTGGTGGTGTTCTCGGTGTCGTCGATCTCGGTGTTGGCGCCGCCCATGACACCCGCGAGGCCGATGGGGCCGCGGTCGTCGGTGATCACCAGGTCCTGGGCGTCCAGCGTGCGCGTGACACCGTCAAGGGTGACGAGCTTCTCGCCCTGCTCGGCCCGGCGCACTCCGATCGGTCCCTGGACGCGGGAGCGGTCGTAGGCATGCAGGGGTTGGCCGAGCTCCAGCATCACGTAGTTGGTGATGTCGACGGCGAGCGAGATCGGACGCATGCCCGCCTTCTGGAGGCGGCGGGTCAGCCAGAGCGGGGAGCGGGCCTCGGGGTCGAGGCCGGTCACCGTGCGGGCGGTGAAGCGGTCGCAGCCCATCGGGTCGGCGACCTGGACCGGGTAGCCGAAGGCGTTCGGCTGCGGTACGTCCAGCAGGGCCGGGTCGCGCAGCGCGAGGCCGTAGGCGGTGGCGGTCTCGCGGGCGACGCCGCGGATCGACAGGGCGTAGCCGCGGTCGGGCGTGACGGCGATGTCGAGGACCTCGTCGACGAGCTGGAGCAGCTCGATCGCGTCGGTGCCGACCTCGTGCTCGGGCGGCAGCACGATGATGCCGTGCGAGCCGTCGTCGCCCATGCCCAGCTCGTCGCCGGAGCAGATCATGCCGTGCGAGGTCTTGCCGTAGGTCTTGCGGGCGGCGATCGCGAAGTCGCCGGGCAGGACCGCGCCGGGGAGGACCACGACGACCTTGTCGCCGACGGCGAAGTTGCGCGCGCCGCAGACGATCTCCTGGGGCTCACCGGTGCCGTTGGCCTGACCGACGTCGACCGTGCAGAAGCGGATGGGCTTCTTGAAGCCCTCCAGCTCCTCGATGGTGAGGACCTTGCCGACGACGAGGGGGCCCTTGAGGCCGTCGCCGAGCTGCTCGACGGTCTCCACCTCGAGGCCGACGGAAATGAGCTTGGCCTGGACGTCGCGGCCGGTCTCCGTCGCCGGCAGGTCGACGTACTCCCGCAGCCAAGAAAGCGGGACGCGCATCAGATCTCCATCCCGAACGGCCGGGTGAACCGGACGTCGCCCTCGACGATGTCTCGCATGTCTTCGACGTTGTGGCGGAACATCAGCATCCGCTCGATGCCGAACCCGAAGGCGAAACCGCTGTACTTCTCCGGGTCCACACCGCAGGCGACGAGCACGCGCGGGTTGACCATGCCGCAGCCGCCCAGCTCGATCCAGCCCTCGGAGGAGCAGGTGCGGCAGGGGCGGTCGGGGTTGCCGACGGACTCGCCCTTGCAGACGTAGCAGAGCATGTCCATCTCGGCGGACGGCTCGGTGAAGGGGAAGTAGTTCGGCCGCAGCCGGGTCTTCATCCCGGCGCCGAAGAGCGACTGGACCATGTGGTCGAGGGTGCCCTTGAGGTCGGCCATGGTCAGGCCCTCGTCGATGGCGAGGAGCTCGATCTGGTGGAAGACCGGGGTGTGCGTGGCGTCCAGCTCGTCCGTGCGGTACACACGGCCGGGGCACACGATGTAGACCGGCGGCTCCCGGTCCAGCATGGCGCGGGCCTGCACGGGCGAGGTGTGCGTACGGAGCACGACACCCGACTCGTCCCCGTCAGTCCCCTTGGGGCCCTGGACGAAGAAGGTGTCCTGCATCTGCCGGGCCGGGTGGTCCGGGGTGAAGTTCAGGGCGTCGAAGTTGAACCACTCCGCCTCGACCTCGGGGCCCTCGGCGATCTCGTACCCCATGGACACGAAGACGTCCGCGACCCGCTCCATGAACGTGGTCAGCGGGTGCCGGGCGCCGGCCGGGACGCGGTCGTACGGCAGCGTGACGTCCACCGCCTCCTCGACCAGGACGCGGGCGTCGCGGTCGGCCTCCAGCTCGGTCTGGCGGGTGGCGAGGGCCTTGTTGACGGCGCCCCGGGCCTGCCCGACGAGCTTGCCCGCCGAGGCCTTGGCCTGCGGGGGCAGCGCGCCGATCTCGCGGTTGGCGAGGGCGAGCGGGGAGGTGCCGCCGGTGTGGGCGACCTTGGCCTCCTGGAGCGCGTCGAGATCACCGGCGGCGGCGAAGGCGGCGAGCGCCTCGTCCCGCATGCGCTCGATCTCTTCCGGTTTCAAGGCCTCGACCTCTACAGGGTCGTACGACTTATTCGGTGCCGACATCTCTTCCCGTGCTTCCGGTTGGCTGGCGGATGGTCCCCGTCCCGACTCGACTCGGGGGACGCGTCGTCGTCCCTGAAACGGGGACGCAAAGGTGCCAAAGGCCGAGTCTAACGGGGGTGAGGCAGGTGACCGCGCCCGTGGGGCCTCGTCGGCGGTTACTGGAGGTACGCCGGGGTGCCCACGGGCAACATAAATCGGAACTCGGCGCCGCCGCCGGGGGCGCGGCCGACCGTGATGGTGCCGCCGTGGGCTTCGACGATGCCCTTGACGATGTACAGACCGAGGCCCGTGCCACCGCGCTTGCTGCCCCGCCAGAAGCGGGTGAAGACGCGGTTCATGGACTCCTCCGGGATGCCTGGGCCCTCGTCGCTCACCGTCACCGAGGTGCCGGTCTCCTCCCCTTCGCGGGGCGAGGCCGAGGCCGTGACGTCGATAGTGACGGTTCCCTCGCCGTGGCGCACCGCATTTTCCAGCAGGTTGCTGAGCACCTGGTCGACCTTGTCCGGGTCGGCCCACAGGTCGGGCAGCGGCTGCTCGACACGGAGCAGGAACCGGTCGGCGGTCTGGCCCGCGGCGACGTACGCCTGGATGTGACGGCCGACGGCCGCGCCCATGTCGACGGGCTGGCGGCGCAGTTCGAGCCGTCCGGAGTCGATGCGGGAGATGTCGAGCAGCTCGGCGATGAGCCGGGTGACGCGGTTGGCGTCGGCGTCGACGGTCTCCAGCATGAGCCGCTTCTGGTCGTCGGTGAAGCGTTCCCATTTCGCGAGCAGGGTCGCGGTGAAGCCCTTGACGGAGGTGAGCGGCGAACGCAGTTCATGGGCGACGGTCGCGATCAGCTCGGCGTGACTGCGCTCGGTACGGCGACGCGCCTCGGTGTCCCGCAGCGAGACGACGACCCGGCGGACCGGACCGAGTGGTTCCGCACGGACATAGCGCGCGGTGACCAGAACCTCGTGCCCGCCCGGCAGCAGCAGATTCCGCTCCGGCTGCCGCACCCGGATGGCCAACCCCCCGTAGGGATCGGTCAGTTGCCACCAGCGGCGCCCCTCCAGGTCCTCTAACGGAAGGGCCTTCTCCAGCCTTTGCCCCAGGGCGTCGGAGGCGGCGACGGAGGTGATGCGCTCGGCGGCGGCGTTGAAGCAGACCACATGCCCCTGCTCGTCGGCGATGACCAGGCCGTCGGCCAGCTCGTCGGGGTCGATGCCGAGGTCGTCGTGCCGGGCCCCGGACGGCCGGGGCACACCCCGTGCTCCCGGCGCGCTGCTCGTGCCGACAGTCATCCCCGTACCCCACCTCTTCTCATACGGCGCAGGTGGCCCCCGAGCTGGTCACCCTACTAGCTGTGGGTGACGGAGCGGCACCCTCCGGAGGCGCGCTGTGCCCGGGCCGACGCATACAGACATACGGCGGCGGCGGTGGCCAGGTTCAGGCTCTCGGCCTTCCCGTGGATCGGAACCCGCACGACGGCGTCCGCGAGTGCGCGGGTCTCCTCCGGGAGCCCCCACGCCTCGTTCCCGAACACCCACGCGGTGGGCCCGCCCATGGTGCCCTGGTCCAACTCGTCGTCGAGGTCGTCGGTCCCGGCCCCGTCGGCGGCGAGAATCCGCACCCCGATCCCCTTGAGCCCGGCCACGGCCTGGTCGACGGGCACTCCGACGGCGACGGGCAGGTGGAACAGGGAGCCCACAGAGGCCCGTACAGCCTTCGGGTTGTAAAGATCGACAGAAGCGTCCGTCAGTACGACAGCCTCGGCACCGGCGGCATCGGCGCACCGCAGGACGGTGCCGGCGTTGCCGGGATCACGCACGTTGGCGAGAACGGCGACGAGCTTGGGCCGCCCCTTCAGGACCTCCTCGAACGGGGTGTCGACGAACCGACAGACCCCGACCAGCCCCTGCGGAGTGACGGTCGTAGAGATGTCAGCGATGACCTGCTCATCCGCGAGATGCACCCGAGCACCGGCATCACGGGCCTCCCCGACGATGTCGGCATACCGCTCCGCGGCCTCAACGGTCGCGAACAACTCGACAAGCGTGTCCTTGTACCCCGCCGCTTCCCGCACGGCCTGCGGCCCCTCGGCCAGGAACAGCCGCTCCCTACTCCGAAAGTTCCGCTTGGCGAGCCGCCGGGCGGCAGAGACGCGAGCGGAGCGAGGAGAGATGAGGTCGGGGGACATGTTCTGCTTCACCTTCAAATCTCAGGCCAACGATATTTCCCTAAGGGGCGCGGGGCTGTATCGATGTGCGGCTCCGCCGCGTGGGCGCACCTAGCCACAACGAACCCGCACCCAACAACGACCCGGGCCGGCCAGCAACAAAGGACCCGCAGGCTAATAACCTGCGGGCCCTTCACATCACGGCAAAGCCGGCGCAGCGTCACGCAGCCTTGGGCGCGTTGACGTCACTCGGCAGCGCCTTCTGCGCAACCTCGACCAGCGCGGCGAACGCACCGGCGTCGTTGACGGCCAGCTCCGCGAGGATCTTGCGGTCGACCTCGATGTTCGCCGCGTTCAGACCCTGGATGAAGCGGTTGTACGTGATGCCGTTGGCGCGGGCAGCCGCGTTGATGCGCTGGATCCACAGCCGACGGAAGTCGCCCTTGCGCTTCTTGCGGTCGTTGTAGTTGTAGACCAGCGAGTGGGTGACCTGCTCCTTGGCCTTGCGGTACAGGCGCGAACGCTGACCGCGGTAGCCGGAGGCGGCTTCGAGGATCGCCCGGCGCTTCTTGTGGGCGTTGACTGCCCGCTTGACGCGTGCCACTTGTTTAACTCCTTGTAGCGGGGCCGTGGTTGGACTCACACGGCCCGGAATCGATGGGGTCCCGGTCCAGACGTACGGCGCGAAAAGATCTATTGATCACGCGCCGCGTACGTCACTTGCCGAGAAGCTTCTTGATCTTCTTGGCGTCGCCCGGGGCCATCTCGGCAGTGCCGGTGAGGCGCCGCGTCACGCGGGACGACTTGTGCTCGAGCAGGTGGCGCTTGCCGGCACGCTCGCGGAGCACCTTGCCGGAGCCGGTGATCTTGAAGCGCTTGCTGGCACCGCTGTGCGACTTGTTCTTCGGCATAGCGCCGTTATCTCCTCGTCGGTGGCGCTCCGGTGCCCGGTCGTGAAACCGGGCACAGGTGGAGCGTCGCTCTTGTTTCGGTTACATCCCTGGACTGGCGTCCGGGGATCAGGCGTCGGCGCGAGCCTCGGCCGGGGCCTCGACGGTCTCGACCTCGCCAGCGACGTCCTCGTCGGCGATGTCCTCGCCCTCGATGACTTCACCGTCGACGCCTTCGCCCTCGAAGTCGGACTCCGCGGCGTTCTGCGACTTGCCCGGGTTGGCCTTCGCCTCCGCCTTGCGAGCCGCCTGAGCCTCACGGGCCTCGGCCATCGCCTCGGTCTTCTTCTTGTGCGGGCCGAGCACCATGATCATGTTTCGGCCGTCCTGCTTCGGGTTCGACTCGATGAACCCGAGGTCCTCGACGTCCGTCGCGAGACGCTGCAGCAGTCGGTAGCCGAGCTCCGGCCGGGACTGCTCGCGACCACGGAACATGATCGTGATCTTGACCTTGTCGCCCTGCTTCAGGAACCGGACGACGTGACCCTTCTTGGTGTCATAGTCGTGCGGGTCGATCTTCGGCCGGAGCTTCATCTCCTTGATGACCGTGTGCGCCTGGTTCTTGCGCGCCTCACGGGCCTTCATGGCCGACTCGTACTTGAACTTCCCGTAGTCCATGAGCTTGCAGACCGGCGGACGTGCACTCGCCGCAACCTCGACCAGGTCCAGGTCGTACTCCTGCGCAAGCTCAAGGGCCTTGGCAAGCGGAACAATTCCGACCTGCTCGCCGCTCGGACCGACAAGTCGCACTTCGGGAACGCGAATCCGGTCGTTGATACGGGGCTCGGTGCTGATGGATCCTCCTCGGTTAGCACCACACGGCCATCTGGCGGACGGCCGCGTTTGTCTTTGGTAGACAGACCTAACCGCGCCGGAACACAAAAAATGCCCCGGACGATCACAAGACGGGGCTCCAAAACACTGCCGGAGCACCGCCGCGATGATCGCGGGGCGCGCTTTCGGGCGACTCCATCGTCCGTACGGAACGATGGTGACCGCCTGACCGGGGTGACCCGCCGTCCGTGAGGACAGTCAGGTGGGAGATCGGAGCCTCCACTTGTTGGCCGGGCACAGCAGTGCCTGGCCGGTCATCACACAAGGTTAGCAGCTCCCCGGGGGTGGTGCGAACCGCCGTACACCGGGCCCTATCGTGTGGGGCATGAGTGACACGCCTCCCGAGTCCCCCGATGTTGACGCCCCCGACTTCGACGCCATGGCCCGCGACATCGCGGAGGTCCCGGCGGTCGAGGTGATCGTGACGGTCGCCGTCAATCTGATGAGCGCCGCCGCCGTGAAGCTCGGCCTGACCGAGGAGGGCGACAAGTACAAGGACCTGGACGAGGCCCGCAAGCTGGTCACCGCCCTGGCCGGACTCCTCGACGCGAGCGCGACCGAGATCAGCTCGTTCCACGCGGCCCCGCTGCGCGACGGCCTGAAGTCCCTCCAGCTGGCGTTCCGCGAGGCGTCCCTCGTCCGCGACGAGCCGGGTCAGGGCCCGGGCGAGAAGTACACGGGCCCGATCTACGGCTAGCAGCTCATCCCATACGTACGTACAAGGGCTCGCCCGGAGGCGTCGTCCCGGCCGGCAGGACCGCCAGGTCGAGACCGCGCACCAGGCGGGCCCTCAGCGTCTCGTCGGCGGCGAGGCGGCGGGCGACCGCGTGGACGCCGGCGTCGTGCGGCACGGCGTCCTCGAAGACCAGCGCGAGGGTGCCGTCGCCCCGGCCGGGGCCGAGGTAGGCCCGCAGTACCGCGCGCACGTCGCCGACCACGGCACGCACCGCCTCCACCACCGCCGGGTCGGCGAGCGGGTCGACGCTCGTGCGCCCCTCGGCGAGGGCCAGCAACGCGGGCCCGGACAGTTCGAAGGGCACCGGCCCCGCCAGGTCCAGCACCACCGTGTCCGCCTTCTCGTGCGCGGCGGCCTGCAGAGCCTGGTGCAGCGGTACGGCCACGGGCCGGGCCGCCGGGTCCCAGCGGGCCAGCGAGTCGGTGGACGTGAAGGCGGGCAGCGCGGTGCGGCCGCCGGCCTTCAGGGTGGGCACGGCCATGTCGCTGGTCTTCTCGCGGCGCAGCCCGTTCTCGTCCTCCTCGACCTCGCCGAGCACGGCCACCACGGGCACGAGCAGCCGGGCGCCCTTGAGAGCCTCCAGGACGGGTCCCACGGCGGTGCGGTCCGCGCTCCAGGCGGCGAGCGCCGCGCTCAGTCCGGGGTCGGCCGAGCCGTCGTCGTCGGAGTAGCCGGAGTCGGGAATGTTCTTGTTCGCCACGGTGACCGACCCTATCGGGGGGATGCTGCAGGGCTTGTGCGGGCCCTGAAACGCGGGGGACACAGCTTTCACACGTTTCTCAGACACCGTTGACAGACCTCTAACTTCCGTCTCACGTCGCGCACAGTCGCCGCCCCCACCATCGCGGACATGGAGTCTTCCAGAGCCGCCCGCCGAAGCCACCGCGCGCGTCCCTCCGGGCGCCGTCCGCTGCTCCACATCGCCCTGGCCACCGTGGCCGTCGTGGGCGTCACGGCGGCGGGGACCGTGTACGTGAAGGCACAGGCCCACTCCGGCCCCGTATCGTCATCGTCGTCCAAGGCACCGGCGGCCTCGGCGTCGGCATCGGCGTCCGGGAGCGGGGAGGCAGCGGTGGAACCTGTGGCGGAGCCGACGGTGGACTACGACGCGCTGCTGGCCGGCTCCATGAAGTCGGTGATCCCGACCGGCGACCAGAAGGTGTCCGTCGCCGTCCTCGACCTGACCTCCGGCGAGAGCGCCGCGTACGGCAGCGCCGCCTTCGACACGGCGAGCATCGTCAAGGTCGACATCCTGGCGGCACTGCTGCTCCAGGCGCAGGACGCGGGCCGGCAGCTGACGGCGACCGAGAAGTCGTACGCCACGACGATGATCGAGAACAGCGACAACGACTCCGCGACCGCGCTGTGGAACATCATCGGCACGGCGGACGGGCTCGACGCGGCCAACAAGACGTTCGGGCTGACGGGCACCACGGGTGGCGACGGCCCGCTCTGGGGGCTGACCCAGACCACTGCCGCCGATCAACTCACCCTGCTCCAGCAGGTGTTCGGGGACGACTCGAAGCTGAGCTCGGCCTCGAAGTCGTACATCCAGGGGTTGATGGGGCAGATAGAGGCGGACCAGCAGTGGGGCGTGTCGGCGGCGGCCGACGGCTCCAAGTGGCGGCTGAAGAACGGCTGGCTGGCGCGGAGCACGACCGGGCTGTGGGACGTCAACAGCATCGGCCGGGTGACCGGCACGGACGGCGACGAGTACCTGATCGCCGTCCTGTCGAAGGGCAGCACGACCCAGACCAAGGGCATCACCCTGATCGAGGCGGCGGCGAAGGCGGGCGTCGCGGCGTTCGGGAAGAGCAGCGGCTCGTCCACGGCTGCTTCGGCGACGGCGACGGACTGACGGCGCGCGCCTGCTTCGGCGGGCTTCCGGGACCGCGCCCGCTCAACTGCCGCCCGGTCAACTGCCCCTGCTCACCGCTGTGTTCAGAAGGCCTCGGGGTGTCGGCGGCGGCCGCGCCACAGGACGACCGCGGCCACGAGGAGGACTCCGCCGACGCTGCCGGCGAGGGGGCCCGCCCAGTCGGAGGTGTCGCTGTCGGTCTTGGCGGCGTCCGGGCCGGAGCCGAAGTACTTCTTGCCGTAGGCGGCGGCGCGCAGGTCGGTCGACTTGAGGCGGGCGGCGGCCTTGATGGCGGCGGCGGGGTCGATGAAGCCGTAGCCGCGGGAGTCGTCGCGGCCGGCGGCCGGGGGGTTGCGGGCGGTGTCTTCGAGGAGCTTCTTGATCTGGGCCGGGGTGAGCCCCGGGTGGGCCGCCTTGATCAGCGCCACCGCGCCTGACACGAAGGCGGACGCGGCGCTGGTCCCCCACCCCTCGTAGTACTTGTGGTCGGGGTCGGCGATGACGACGTTGACGCCGGGGGCGCTGACCGTGGCGTACCAGCGGCGGGTGGAGAAGGAGGCGCGGGTGCCGAAGCGGTCCACGGCGGTCGCGGCGATCACGCCCGGGTAGGCGGCGGGGTAGGAGACGTGGTCGCCCTTCTCGCCGCCGTTGCCGGCCGAGGCGACGACGGCGACGCCCTTCTTCAGGGCGTACTGCACGGCCTCGTCCTCGGCGGGCTCGGGGTGGGCGGAGGCGGAGTCGTCGCCGAGGGAGAGGTTGATGACGTCGGCGCCGTGGTCGGCGGCCCAACGGATGCCGTCCGCAAGGGCGTTGCCGCGGGTGGTGCGGGCCTTGGCGCGGGCGGAGTCGCCGTCTTCGAGGATCACGCGGACGGGGAGGATCTTGGCCTCCGGGGCGATGCCGATGACGCCGTCGTCGTCGCCGGGGCCGTGTCCGTGGCCGGCGATGATGCCGGCCATGGCGGTGCCGTGCCGGGCCCAGGCGCGGTCGCCCGGCTTGGCGCCGAAGCCGACCATGTCCTTGCCGGTGAGGACGTTGCCGGTGAGGTCGGGGTGGTCGGCCTCGACGCCGGTGTCGAGGACGGCGACGGTGATGCCCTTGCCCTTGGTGGTCTGCCAGGCCTCCTGGGTGTGCATGGCGTCCAGGGCCCATTCCTGGGCGCGTATGCCGTCGGCGTGCGCGACGGTGGACGGGACGAGGGCGAGGGAGGCGGCCAGGAGGGCGCTCAGCAGACCGGCCCGGCGGACGGTGACGCTCATGAGGTCTTCTTCTCCGAGGTCTCTGAGGTCGTCGAGGTCTCTGCGGTCCTCGAGGTCCCCGAGGGCGAGTCGACGGTCTTGCGCAGGCTCCGCTCGACGCGGTCCGCGAGACCCTGCGCCTCGTTGCCGAGACCGGCTTGGGCGGGGGCGGTGGTACCGCCGGACGTGACGGCCTCGTCCGCGGGTTCGGGTGCGTCGACCGTACGGCCGTCCGCCCAGCCGGAGACGGCGTAGACGACGACGGGGGCGTCGGTGAGGACGGAGACGGTCCACGAGGCGCGCTGTTTGTCGCCGAAGGCGGCGGCGAGGGTGCCCTTGGCGGCGTACGGGCGGGGCATGAGGTCGGTCCGGTTGCCGAGGTTCTCCTTCTTGAACCGGGTGGAGAGGGCGGTCATGGTCGTGATGTCGGCCTTGGTGAAGAGGATGCCGACGGTGGTGACATAGCTCTGGGTGGCGTCGGTGTAGGTGGCGCGCAGGAGCCGCTGGCAGCCGACCGGGGCGAGGGCGTCGCGCAGAAGCGGGTCGAAGGCGCCCGCACACCCCGTGTCCGGGGCGACGGCGATCCGGGTCCAGGTGCGGTCGGCGCCGCCGGGGCCGGCACCCTGTCCCTGCACGGTGGGCGGGAAGAGCTGATCGACGGGCACGCTGTGCCACAACTGCCCGGCGGCGGCGAACGTACTGGCCCCGCCGTCCACCCCGTCCTCCCCGGTGAGCCAACTCCCGGTCACCGCACCGCCGATGAGCCCGAGACCGAGCACGACACAGACACCGACCGCGGCGGTTGGGGGCCGGATACGGTCCCGTACCGCCGCGGTCGGTGTCTGTGTCGTG
>NZ_JAENRY010000010.1 GCF_016612545.1 Streptomyces sp. MBT65
CACGTCACATACCGCCCTCTGAGAGTCCCCGGTGTCTCTGCGCGGACTCGTACAGCGATCCGCCGGGTCGAAGACCAGGAGATGTGGCCCAACGCGGTCGCCAATGCGCTCTCGTGTTTCGAGCGAGCTTTTAACCAGCTGGGACGCTACCTGGACGCCTCCGAGTTCGAATCGCCCGGAGTGGGAGATGCCCGTGACGACCTCGAGTGGGCGATGCAGCACCTTCCTCCCGGAGCGCAACGGGACTTGGGCCGACTGATCACACGCATCGATGAGGAATTCGAGCGCCGCACCCTGCCGGAACCCAACAACATCGAGTTGGCGATATTCGGCTGGTGGTGGACCAGAATGCGGGAGCGCTGACGGGCCCCGGCTCGCGCCCCTGTAATCGAACGACACCGTCACCCTCCGCGAGCGCTCCCCAAGATCTGTGCCAGAACCCAGTTTTTGAAGGCAGTTGGAGCCTTGCGGTGGAACGATCGGTGCGCCTCTCCCGCTGGGGGTCCGAAATGCACCTATCGACGAGCAAGGTCGAACTGTACGCAGCGATCCGCCGTGACCACCGTGCCGGCCTGTCGATGCGCGCTCCGGAGCGCAAGTACGGGGCGACCTGGCGGACGATCCGCAGGGCCCTCGACTCGAACTGGCCTGAGCCCCGCAAGAAGCAGGCACCGCGTCCGACCCGGCTGGCCCAGACGAAAGCCCAGGCCGAACGCGCGGACGTGAGCTGAACCATGCACACAGCCACTGAACTGGCGTCGTTTGCCCACGACCGATTGGACGAAGAGGAACGCGACGCCGCACTCTTCCACGAACTCGACTGCCCGGTCCCACACGAGACGAGGCGCATCAGCCGCTGCGGCTGATCCCTGCCCCGCCCGGATACTCGACCGGATCGCCACCCTCCGGATCCTCCTCCGGCGCTGCGAGCAGCGGATCAAGCGCGGGCAGGAAGTGGATGTGTGGTCCCTGGACTCGATCCTCGCGTTCCAGAGCATGAAGGCACTCGCGCTGCCCTTCGAACTGCATCCCGACTGGCGGGACAACTGGTATCCCTGAGTAGCTGTTGTCCTACCGGCCTTGGGGGTTGTTGATCGAATGGGAGTCGCGATTGGCTGGTCGCGGGGTGCTCGGCGCATACGAGCGGGGCCTCCTGAACAGCTCGTGGAGCCGGCAACAGCTTCTCACCGAGGTGAACGCGGCTAGGACCGCGCCAGTGTGCCTCTGATCAGTGCGGCAAGGGCATTCTCCAGGGTGGTGCGCAGGTCCAGACGGAGTTCGAGGACGGTGGGGTCGGCCTCGTAGGCGGCGAGCGCGGTGGCGGAGTGTCGGCAGTGGGCCGACAGGGTGCCGGCCATGATCATGGTCATCATGGTGATGGTCCGGTCGTTGTCGCCGAGCTCCGGCACGTGCCGGCGGAGGAGGCCGGCCATGATGGTGATGTTGGCGATGGTGGACCGCTTGTTCTGCAGGACGACCTCGAAGGACAGATTGTGGTCCAGCACGTTGGTCTGCGCGTTGAACAGGTCGCACAACACCGTCTGGCGTGCGAGGGACGCGCTGAGCACAGCGGCCATCTGGTCGCCGCGCTCGTGTGCGGAAAGGTGAGGGTCGACGCCTGCGGCAAGCTCGGACGACACGTCGGCCATCCACCTCTCTAGGGCGCGGTGCAGCAGTTCGAGCAACACCGCCTCACGGGACTCGAAGTAACGCAGCACGTTCGACGTGGCCAGCCCGACCCGTCGGCTCAGCTCGTTGAGGCTCACCTCGGCCACCGGCATCTCGTCGAGCATCGCCGCGGCCGTGTCAAGGATCGTCTGGCGCCGGATCTCGCGCTGTTCCTTGCTGCGCGCTCGTTGGAATGTCATGGCCACAGTTTACGGACCGCTGTTCTCTTGACCGTAGACCACCGGTCGCTTAGTGTCGACTTCATAAAAGATCGGCGTTCTGTTAGGGAGTGACATGAAGTGGACCGAGCGTGACATACCCGACCAGCAGGGCAGGGTGGCGGTCGTGACCGGGGCCAACGGCGGCCTGGGCTTCGAAACCGCCAGAGCGCTGGCAGAACACGGGGCAACGGTCGTGCTGGCCGTGCGGGACGTCGAGAAGGGAAAGAAGGCGGCCGTACGGATCGCGGGCAACGTCATCGTGCAGGAGCTGGACCTGACGTCGCTGGAGTCGATCCGCGCAGCCTCAGCCGACCTGCACGGAACGTTCCCGGCCATCGACCTGCTCATCAACAACGCCGGCGTGATGTACCCGCCGAAGCAGACCACCCGGGACGGGTTCGAACTGCAATTCGGCACCAACCACCTCGGGCACTTCGCGTTCACCGGACTGCTGCTGGACCTGCTGCTGGCCGCGCCGGACTCCCGGGTGGTGACGGTCAGCAGCGTCGCCCACCGCGCCGGGGGCGGCATCCACTTCGACGACCTTCAGTGGGAACGTTCCTACAACCGGAACGCGGCCTACGGGCAGTCCAAACTCGCCAACCTGATGTTCACCTACGAGCTGCAACGCCGGCTCATACGTCACGGCACCACCATCGCCGTGGCCGCACACCCAGGTTTCTCCAACACCGACCTCATGCGCAACTCCCCCGCCGTCGTGCGCGTGACCGCCCCTGTGATCACGCCTCTGATCAGCCAGAAGGCAGAAATGGGCGCACTGCCGACCCTGCGTGCGGCCACCGACCCCGCCGTCCTCGGCGGCCAGTACTACGGCCCGGACCGGCTGGGCGGGACCCGGGGACACCCGCAGGTCGTCACATCGAGCCCGGAGTCCTACGACGTGACCGTCCAGCAGCGCCTGTGGGCCGTCTCCGAGGACCTCACCGGCGTGAAGTTCCCTGCCTGAGGACAGACGGATGGGTGCTGAGTCCTGACGGTGCCGGAGATCGCAATGGTGCAGCACCACCAGCGCCGAGGCGATGGCGGTGCTGGTGGATAATCCGGCTCATGACCCGCCGTCCGGCCCGGCCGCACCCGCAGCGGGGGTGAACCGGCCCGGCTCAGGCTCGGCGAGCCAGCCGCGGGCCACCAGGCGTTTCGCCTTCGACCGCAGTGCTTCCACCCGCGCCGGCACCACGTCCATACCGAACGCTGCGGCCATCTCCTGGCAGGTCAGCGGCCTTTGATGGAGCCGGGCCCGGTCCGCGAGCGCCTGCAGGATGCGCTGGCAGTTCACCGACAGCGCCGACCAGGCCAGACCCTCACGCCACACCGGCACCTGCGACCTCACCTTCGCCGCCTCGGTCGCCTGTGACGACTTCTCGGTGGCAGACGACGTGAGCGGGGGTGGGGCCTGGATGGGGGAGGCGGCGCGAACTGGTCGGCGGCGGTGCGCAGTTCGAGGCCGGGAAGTTTCCCCCAGTTAGGGGGGCTGACCCGGCGAAGCGGCCTTCTCGGACCCCCTGCAGCGCCCTGGGAGGTGGTGAGTGTCATCCGGGCCGCCTCAGCGGGGATCAGTGCGGCGCGGCCGAGGCGGGGTCGCGGTGCTGTGTCTGCTCGGTCGCGTAGGTGTGGATGTGGGCCAGGACGGCGTCGAGACCGGTGCGCAGGGGGGTGGTGTCGCGGCGGGTCTGGGTGAGGAGGAGTCCGCCTTGGAGTGCGACGAGCAGGGCGAGGGCGAGGGCGTCGGTGTCGGTGTCGGGGCGCAGGTCGCCTCGGGTGCGCATGCGGGCCAGGCCCTCGCGGATCGGAGCCTCCCAGCGTTCGAAGCTGTCGACGAGGTCCGCTCGTGCGTGGGGGTCGTTGTCGGCCAGTTCGGCCGCGATCGATCCGATGGGGCAGCCGCCGACGCAGTTGCGCTGCTCTTGCAGGCCGACGAGCAGGTCACGCCAGCGGTAGAGGTTGTCGAAGCTGTCGAGTTCGTCGAGGACGGGTCGTTGGGCGGCCAGGATGCCGTCGGTCTGGTGGGCGATCACGGCCCGGATCAGGTCGTCCTTGTCGGTGAAGTAGTGGTAGAGCTGCGACGCGCTGACACCCGCTCGACGCTGGACGTCCTCGATGCCGGTGCGGGCCACGCCGTGGGCGAACACCAGCTCGGCGGCGGCGGTGACGATGCGAGCCCGGGTTGCCAGACCCTTCGTCGTGAATTTCCGCGCTGCCCTGGGGGTGGCCTCGACGACCGCGCCGGTCCGATCCGTGCGGTCTGTCTGGCTTGCGGGTGTCGGCTGGTCCATGGGGTCAGCATACCCGATTTTGGAGTTGACACTCCAAAAATATCGGAGCATGGTTTGGAGTGTTCGCTCCACTAGCTGAGGGGTTCCCATGACCACCGATCTGACCGGCTCCACCGCCCTGATCACCGGCGCCACCAGCGGCATCGGCAAAGCCACCGCCGACCGTCTGGCCGCCCTGGGAGCGCACGTCATCGTGTCCGGCCGGGACAAGACGCGCGGCGACGCCGTCGTAGCCGGCATCCGCGCCGCCGGCGGTAGCGCGGACTTCGTAGCGGCCGACCTGGGCGACGAGCGCAGCGTGCGGGAACTCGCCGCCCGCGCCGCCCAGGCGGGCGGCGGCCACGTCGACATCCTCGTCAACAGCGGCGGCATCTTCCCCTTCGGCGCCACCGCCGACACCCCGACCGACCAGATCGACGAGGTCTTCGCCGTCAACGTCAAGGCGCCCTACCTGCTGGTGGCCGCACTGGCCCCCGCGATGGCCGAACGCGGCCACGGGGCGATCGTCAACATCACGACCATGGTGTCGGAGTTCGGCATGAACGGGATGGGCCTCTACGGCTCCAGCAAGGCCGCCCTCATGCTGCTGACCAAATCCTGGGCTGCTGAATTCGGCCCCGCCGGGGTCCGCGTGAACGCCGTCAGCCCCGGTCCCACCCGCACCGAAGGCACCATCCCCATGGGCGAGGCGCTGGACCAGCTCGCGAAGGGCGCGCCGGCCGGGCGCGTCGGGAAGCCCGAGGAGATCGCCGCCGCCATCGCCTACCTCGCCACCGAGGAGGCCAGCTTCATCCATGGTGTGCTGCTGCCGGTCGACGGCGGCCGTCTCGCCGTCTGACACCTCGACCGCCTGCGAAGCATCAAACGTCTGAAGCCCGGTCATGTGAGCCGGCCGGCTCCGCTCCGTCCGGACACGGACCCGGGCGGAGCGGAGTCGGGCGGGACCGCGATATCCACGTCCGGGGTCGACGGCGGCACCATCCGTGCCGTGCGCCAGGTCATCGCCGACGCGGTGCCCCGGCGCGCAATCCGCACCGGGCCGTTGCCCTCGTCGGCGTCGATCTCACGCACTCCGACACGCGTGCCCGTCCCCCCAGTCCCACGGATCACCGCCGAAGCCGCCCGGCCGGGCGAACGGCGGCCTGATGCGGCGTAGGTGCGAAATGCTTTCACGGACCGCTCAGATTTTGTAGTTGACACTCCAATTTTGAGCATAAAATGGAGCGATCCCTACAAAATGTGTGGGCGGTACGCCACTGAGAGCGGCCAGGAGACCATCGTGAACACGATTGACCAAGTCACCCCGCGGTCGGCGGGAGCTTTGACCTTCAGCCCCGCCGGAATCCTCTTCGTGGGCGACAGCAAGCTGGGGGCCGTCTTCGCCTTCGAGACGGACCGGGGCCAGGCTCCGGCCTCGCTCGATCCCTTCCTCTTCGAGTCGATCGACGAGAAGATCGCCGCGGCGCTGGGTGTCACGGCAAAAAGCCTGGTGATGAACGGTATGACCGTACACCCTGTGACGCGCGAGCCGTACCTGTGGGTCGGGGTCCGCAACGGCGATCGCCTGGAGCCCGCGGTCGTGAGCGTCTCGCTGGCCGGCGAGGTCCGCCCGTTCGACCTCTCCTCCTCGAACGCGACGGTGCACCAGCTGTCCGACGTTCCCGACGAGGGCAAGACCTTCAAGTCCCGGGCCGGCACGTTCCCCATGCCACCGGCGTCCTACTTCGACGAGAAGGCGCGAACGCCGCTGCGGTCCATGACGATCGTGGACCTGAAGTTCCACGCCGGAGAGGTGTTCGTCGCCGGCGTCTCCAACCAGGAGTTCTCCTCCATGCTGCGGCGGATCCCCTACCCGTTCACCGGGGATGCCAGCGAGACCCAAGTGGAGATCTACCACCTCGCGCACGGCATGTACGAAACGCGTGCGCCGATCCGGGCCATGCAGTTCGCCACCCTTGACGGCGAGGACACCCTCATCGCCGCCTACGCCTGCAGCCCGCTGGTCACCATCCCGGTCGCAGAGCTCAAGCACGGAGCGACGGTGAGGGGCAAGACGATCGGCGACATGGGCAACGGCCAGCCCATCAGCATGGTCGCCTACCGCGACGGGGACGAGGACAAGCTGTTCATCACCAATCTCAGCCGCGGCCCCGTCGTGGTCCCGCTCTCCGGAATCCGCACCGCCGAAGGTTTCACCCCCGAGAACCGGCCGACCCAGGGCCCGATGCTGGACCAGTCCCCCTTCATGCCGGCCGGACCGGTCGGCAAGCAGGTGCTGTTCGTCGGATCGTCGCTGCGCGCGGACCTCTTCAGCGACCGCTTCTTCGTCTCGCTGACCCGCTACCCGGACACCGGCGATCTGACGCTGGAGACCCTGATGGTCGCCCCGCTCCCCGCGCGGCTGGACAAGATCTGGGTGGAGATGGATTTCCCGGGCGTCGAGAGCCCGCACAAGCGGGCGGCGTGAACGGCAGGCTTCAACGATGAGAGCGCCCCGGATGCCGATCCCGACTTCCCCACAAGCGCCCATCCGCATCTCTCCCCACGCCGGGGTGCTGCCCGCCAACACCCTGCGTTTCTACCTGCATTTCCCCAGGCCGGGAGAGGCGCACTTCGATCGTGACCGCCTCCGGCTGCTGGATGAGGAGAAACAGGTGGTGCGTGAGCCCTTCCTCGTCCTGTCCTCTGAGCTCTGGTCCCTCGACGGGCGCCGCCTGACCGTCCTGATGGAGCCAGGAAGGATCAAACGCGGTCTGGGAGCAGACACCTCCCACGAGTCAGCGCTGGTCGTCGGGCAGACGTACAGCCTCGTCGTCACGGCGCTCGGGCAAACAGCGCGCCATACCTTCCGCGTCAGCGATCCAGTGCTGGAGGCGGTCGACGAGACCCGCTGGCGTCTCGTCTCCCCGACAGCGGGGAGCCTTGATCCCGTCCTCGTGCACTTCGACAGGGTGATGGACGCCGCCCTCTGCCAGGACGAGATCGCAGTCCTGGCCCCTTCGGGAGCGGCCGTTGGGACGCGTGTGTCACTCGCACCGGACGGAACCGCAGCACGGCTCGTCCCCAGTCACCCGTGGCACGCCGGGGAACACCGCCTCCTGGTCTCCGAACGCCTCGAAGACGTCTGTGGCAACAGGCTGGGCGAGGCCCTGGACCACGACCTGGGAACGCAAGGAGCACCACGAGCCGGAATGATCAACTTCACTACACGCAGCCCGGTCGCGGCCCTGTCCGCTCAAGCGGCGCGCTGATGCGGCCGGGTACGCGGAACATCACAGCATCTGCTGCCGCACCAGCTTGACTCTTTCGCCCTGGAGCGGCGACTGAAGGCCGTACTGGCGGACGAGGACGACGAGTAGGCGCGACCGGTCAGCTAACCAGGGGACCTGCGTCCGTCCACCGACGCTTGGGACCGGTCGATCGGCTTCATAGGGAAATGCCACGTTCATGAGACTGAGCCGCTCTGCCATCGATCTGAGACAGCCGAAGAACCGCTGGTCAGTGAGCACAGTCTCTGCCATGAGCGGCAAGAACCTACACGTGAACGTAGGTTCGTCCGCCGCGCTCACCGCCTACTACCCCGTCGCCTACACCGCCAGCAAGTGGGCCCTGCGCGGGGTGTCGAAGATCGCGGCAACCGAATTGGGACCGCGAGGCATTCGTGTCAACACCGTGCACCCGGGATACATCGAGACCGAGATGACCGCAACCGCCACCCCGGCATTCCGGGAGGCGATGTTCCGGGAAACGCCGCTCGGGCGCAGCGGCACCGTCGACGACATCGCACCCCTCGTCGTCTTCCTCCTCTCCGACACGTCCTCCTTCATCACCGGAGCGGAGATCCCCGTGGACGGAGGGCTCACTGCCCACGGCGGGGTCAAGTCCGTCTCGGACGCCATGAGGCCGGAGGCAGAGCAACACGGGAGCTGACGTCAGCAGCATCCGAGCCGATCGCCTCTCGGCCATCACCGAAAACGTCATGGACGGGATGACGGAGTGACAGAACCGGCCGCTGGATGCGGCTTGGGTTCTGTCGGTGGTCGCGAACGTTTCCGGAGGAGAGCGTTCGGATGCCGACGTACGCCCCCGGCAAGATGCCGAGTTCAGCAGCCGCCTGCCTGACGCCTGGTTCAGGGGCCGTACCAGCGTTCGCCCACGCAATCTGTAACATCCGCCGGATGGACGTGGTGATGGGGGCGCTGCCCCGAGGGCTCGGGCTGGTGGAGCGGGTTGTCCGCGGGGAGTTGGATCCCCGCGGAGGACCCGGTGTGGTCCGGCTGGCAGAGGAGAGCGGGCTGGACAAGGGGCAGGCGTCGCGGCTGCTGCGTGATCTGGTCGATTCCGGGATGCTGGTCCGGGCGGGGCACGAGTTCCGCGCCGGGGCCGATCTGCTGGCCGTCGCGGCGGAGGCCGGTCCGTGGGGTGTGGAGAGCCGGGCGCTCTTGCGAGGGCTGGTGATCCGGTTCGGGGCGTGCGCCTACGTGGACGTGCTGTGCGGAGCGATGGTGCTCTCGGTACGGGCCGAACTGGCGGCCTGGGCCGAGTTCTCCTGGGCGCGGGCGGGGCGGCTGACGCCGGTCTGGTGCACCGGAGCGGGACGGGCGCTGCTGTTCGGTCAGTCGCATGAGGGGATCACCGAGCTCCTCGGTGGCGAGGACTTCATCGGGGCGGGCGGCCCCTACGCACCACGGACAGTGGACGACCTGCTGCTGCGGGTCACCGCCGACGCCGCGCGAGGGGTCGCGGTGTGTGAGAGCGAGTACGACGAGGACGTACTGGAGGTCGCCGCGCCGGTGCGGGATCCGCGCGGGGACATCGTCGCGGCGGTCAGCGCGGTCGTTCCGCACGCGGCGGCCCGGGACGACCGGGAGGAGCTCGTCGCCGCGATCAGTGACGCGGCGGCGCGGCTGGAGCGTCTGCTGGGCTGAGCGTTCAGCCCCGGTCCGCCGAACACAGCGCAGCCGGAAGCCGGTTGCTCCGACCGCTCGACGGGCTTTTCTCCGGGCACGCCGAACGCGCCGCGGCGGAAACGCAGTTGCCTCACCTGCCGGGTGCAGTCCTCACTCCTCGGCCGCCGAACACAGCGCAGCAGTGAGCCAGGTGCTCCAGCGCACCACTGAGTCGGCACACACCGCGGTCGCGGGCTCCAGCCGGTGGCGGGGGCCGACGACCTGGACGGCGGCGACGATCTCGCCGCGGAAGTCCCTGACCGGGGCGGCGAGCGAGTAGAGGCCGGGCTCGGCCTCCTGGTCGACGATCGAGTAGCCCCGCTTGCGGGCTGCGTCCAGCCGGGTCAGGAAGTCGCCGAGATCGGCCGGCGTGTTGGGGCCGTGCCGTACGAAGTCCGTACGGGAGAACACGGCCGCGATCTCGGTGTCGTCGGCGTCGAAGAGCAGGGCCTGTCCGGCGTCGCTGCAGTACGCCGGATAGCCACGGCCCACCCAGGACACGAACGAGGACAGGGCCGGCGGCATCGATTCGAGGACTGTCACGGAGCTGGCGCCTCGCAGGACTCCCAAGTAGGCGCACTCCCCGGTGTCGGCGGCGACGCCCTCGAGCGCGGTCCGGCCGTCCCGGCGCAGCCGCGCCTCGGTGATCTGCTGGGCCCGCGCGTACTGCTCCCAGGCTACGGAGTAGCGCAGCGACGCGCGATCGCGGCGCAGGAACCGGGCGGCTTCCAGGCTCCGCAGGATGCGGGAGACCTGGCTGCGCTCCCGGCCCAGGAGTACGGCGACCTCGGCCGCGGTGTGGCCGCGCGGATCCCGCGGTGGGTGCTGGGCGAAGAGGCTGAGCACGGCCAGGCCGCGTTTGAGGCTGCTGTCGGTGGTCATCGCGTGCCCGAGCATAGCGCCGGGCGCCGGTGCCACCGTGCGCGTTCATTGCGGGAACATTGCAGGTTCATGGCAGCACCCGTGCATCATGGACAACACGACTTGTTTATTACGCACCACTGGATAGTCTCCACCCCATCCCCTCGGAAATCAGGTTCTTCAGGAGTTCCCCTTGTCCGCTCTGCGCCCGCTCGTACTCCTCGGCTCCGCGACGCTGCTCCTGGCGGGCTGCGCCGACCCCTCCACGACGACCGGTTCCTCGTCCGCGTCGGCCGGTGCCTCCTCCGTCGCCTCGATCGCGGAGAACACCGCACTCTCCGCCAAGGTCCCGGCCGCGGTGAAGGCGAGCGGGATCACGGTCGCCAGCGACGTCAGCTATCCCCCGATGGACTTCTTCGCCACCGACAACAAGACGGTCATCGGCGCCGAGGCCGACCTCGACAAGGCTCTCGGGACGGTCCTCGGCGTCAAGGTCACCATCACCAACGTGCCCTTCGACTCGATCATCCCGGGGCTCCAGGCGGGCAAGTACCAGCTCGGCATCTCCTCGTTCACCGACACCGCCGAGCGGGAGAAGGTCGTCGACTTCGTCACCTACTTCAACGCGGGCACGTCCCTGCTGGTCCCGGCGGGCAACCCCAAGGCGCTCAAGGCCGAGGGCGACTCCCTGTGCGGCCGGACCGTCGCCGTGGCGAAGGGTTCCACCCAGGCGCTGGTGGACCTGCCGGCCCGCGCCAAGACCTGCAAGACCCCGATCAAGGTCAGCACCTATCCGGACGGCACCGGCGTGAACCTCGCCGTCACCAGCGGCCGTGCCGACGCCGCCCTGGCCGACTCGCCGGTCGCCGCCTACGCCGCCAAGCAGTCCGGCGGCAAGCTCGACGTCGCCGGCGACTCGTACGGCGACGCGCCGTTCGGCATCGCCGTACCGAAGAACAGCGAACTGACCGGCCTGCTGAAGTCGGCCCTGGCCGACCTCAAGGCGAGTGGCGGCTACCGGCAGATCCTCGCCAAGTGGGGTCTGGAGTCCGGGGCTCTCGACACGTTCGAGATCAACGCGGCCTCGTGATGGAGGAGCTGCCGATACTGCGCCGCCGCCGGCCCGGCCAGTGGATCCTGACCCTCGCGGTCCTGCTGCTGGCCTCGGCCCTGGTGCGGTCGCTGATCACCAACCCGCGCTTCGGCTGGGACACGGTCGGCGCGTGGCTGTTCAGCCGGACCGTGCTCAGCGGCCTGCTCGCCACCCTGGAACTCACCGCCGCGGCCATGGTGATCGGCTTCGCGCTGGGCATCGCGCTGGCGCTGATGCGCCTGTCGGACAACACCGTTGCCCGGGCGGTCAGTTGGGCGTACATCTGGCTCTTCAGGGGCACACCGCTGCTGGTCCAGCTGCTGTTCTGGGGGTTCATCTCCGCGCTGTACCCGACGCTGTCGCTGCACCTGCCCTTCCTGCCGGCGATCGGCGACGTCCCCGCGAACTCCGTCGTCACGACCTTCACCGCGGCCCTGCTCGGTCTCGGCCTCAACGAGGCCGCCTACCTCGCCGAGATCATCCGGGCCGGGATCGTCTCGGTCGACGAGGGACAGACCGAGGCCGCGGAGGCGCTGGGCCTGTCCCGGGCCAGGACGCTGCGCCGGATCGTCCTGCCCCAGGCGATGCGCGTGATCATCCCGCCCGTCGGCAACGAGACCATCTCCATGCTCAAGACGACGTCACTGGTGAGCGTGCTGGCCTACGCGGAACTCCTGTACTCCGTGCAGATCGTGTACTCCCGCACCTATCAGACGATCCCGCTGCTGATCGTCGCCAGCATCTGGTACCTCGCCGTCACGACCCTCCTCAACATCGGCCAGCACCACTTGGAGCGCCACTTCGCGAAGGGAAGCCGCCGATGATGGTCCAGGCGACAGGGGTCCGCAAGTCCTTCGCCGGGCAGGAAGTGCTGCGCGGCGTCGACCTGTCCGTGCCACGCGGGACGGTCACCTGCGTGATCGGCCCGTCCGGGTCGGGGAAGTCGACCTTCCTGCGCTGCGTGAACCACCTGGAGCGGCCCGACGGCGGCCGGGTCCTGGTGGACGGCTCACCGATCGGCTACGAGGTCCACGGCAAGGGGCTGCGCGAACTGCGCCCCCGCGACCTGGCCCGGCAACGCCGCCGGATCGGCATGGTCTTCCAGCGCTTCCACCTCTTCCCGCACCTGACGGCACTCGCCAACGTCGTCGAGGGACCGGCCGGCGCCGGCCGTCCCCGCGCCGAGGCCACCGACGAGGCCATGGCCCTGCTGGACCGGGTCGGCCTGGCCGACAAGCGCGACGCCTACCCCGCCCAACTCTCCGGCGGCCAGCAGCAACGCGTCGCCATCGCCCGCGCCCTGGCCATGCGACCGCAGCTCATGCTGTTCGACGAACCGACCTCGGCCCTCGACCCGGAACTCGTCGGCGAGGTCCTGGACGTCATGCGCGACCTCGCCGCCGACGGCATGACCATGCTCGTCGTCACCCACGAACTGGGCTTCGCCCGCGAGGTCGCCGACGAGATCGTCTTCTTCGACGACGGCCGCATCCTGGAATCCGGGCCGCCCGCCCGGGTCCTGACCGCCCCCGAGCATCCCCGAACCCGCGACTTCGTGACGAGAGTGCTGTGACGACCACCTTCCGCGACGCCCTGACCGCCGGCCCCCTCGTCCTAGACGGCGGCATGTCCAACGAACTCGAAGCCCAGGGCCACGACCTCGGCGGCACACTCTGGTCCGCCCGCCTCCTGCGCGACGCCCCCGACGCGATCACGGCCGTCCACCGCGCCTACTACGCGGCAGGCGCGCAGGTCGCCATCACCGCCAGCTACCAGGCCACCTACGACGGCTTCGCCCGCATCGGCATCACCCGCGCCGAGACCACGAAGCTCCTGCACCGCAGCGTCCGGCTGGCCCGCGAGGCCGCGGCCGGGACAGGCTGGGTCGCGGCATCCGTGGGCCCCTACGGCGCCATGCTGGCCGACGGCTCGGAATACCGGGGCGACTACGGACTCACCGTGGCCGAACTCACCCGTTTCCACCGCCCCCGGCTGGAAGCTCTGGCCGAGGCAGCCCCCGACGTCTTCGCCATCGAGACCATCCCCGACCTGCGGGAGGCCGAAGCCGTACTGAACGCCCTGGACGGCCTGGGCATCCCGGCCTGGCTCTCGTACAGCATCCGCGGGACGACCACCAGCGCGGGCCAGCCCCTGACCGAGGCCTTCGCCCTGGCTCGCGGCAGCGACTCCGTCATCGCCACGGGAGTCAACTGCGCCCCTGCCGCCGAAACGGCCCCGGCCCTCACCCTGGTCTCCGGTCTCCCCGGCGTCGCCTATCCCAACGGCGGCGGAGTCTGGGAACCCGAAGCGCGCGGCTGGCTGGGCGCCGAGGACGAGATCGCGGAACTGGCCCCCTCCTGGCTCGCCGCCGGCGCGGCCCTCATCGGCGGCTGCTGCCGGGTCGGCCCCGCCGAGATCAAGGAACTGACCGCCCGCCTCAGCGCCTCAGCGGCAGGCTGAGCCCCCGCCCGTGACACGCACCGGCCACTGGGCACGGCACCACGGCCGATCACCGGCCCCGCTCTCCCCTCCCGCACCCTCCACCCAGGAAACGCCGCCACCCATGGATCAGCTCATCTCACTCCCGGTGATCGACCTCTCCGACCTCGACCCCGACGCACTCCACCGGGCCGCCCGCGACGTCGGCTTCTTCCAACTGGTCGGCCACGGCATCACCCCCGCCGAGCAGGCCCGGCTGCTGGGCGCCGCCCGCGCCTTCTTCGCCCTGCCCGAGACCGATCGCCACGCGATCGACAACCTCAACTCCCCGCACTTCCGCGGCTACACCCGAATCGGCAACGAACGGACCCAGGGCCGCCGCGACTGGCGCGACCAGCTTGACATCAGCAACGAGCTTCCCCCTCACGCACCCGCCCCGGGCGAACCGCCCTACTGGTGGCTGGAGGGACCCAACCAATGGCCCACGGCCCTGCCCGAGCTGCGGCACATCTCGCTGGAGTGGATGGACCGGCTCAGCACGGTCGCCCACCGGCTGCTGCACGCCCTGCTCGCGTCCATCGGCGGCCCCGAGGACTTCTACGACGACGCCTTCTCCGGAAACCCGCGCAACCACCTGAAGCTGATCCGCTACCCGGGGCAGGCCCCGGAAAGCGACGACCAGGGCGTGGGCGCACACAAGGACTACGGCTTCCTGACCCTGCTGCTGACGGACGAGGTACCCGGCCTGGAGGTGGAGGCCCCGGAAACCGCGCCCGGCGGCTTCATCAAGGTGCCCCATCTGCCGGGCGCGTTCGTGGTGAACCTGGGCGAACTCCTGGAGGTGGCCACCAACGGCTACCTGAAGGCGACCAACCACCGCGTCCTCTCCCCGCCCGGAGCACGCGAGCGCTACTCCGCACCCTTCTTCTACAACCCGCGCCTGGACGCCCGCATCGCCCCGCTCCCCTTCCCCGGCGCGTCCCATGCCACAGGCGTCACCGAGGACCCGGGCAACCCGCTGTTCGCGGAGTTCGGGTGGAACGAACTCAAGGGCTGGGTCCGCGCCCACCCCGGCGTCGTGAAGAAGCACCACCCCGAGCTGGCGATCGGCTGACGCGGGAGTGTCATGAATGCAGGACACTCCCGGCGACATGGCCGCCGGACACGAGTTGCCGGGGCGGAACCTGGCGCTCTCGGCACGGCCGGAGGACTCGTGTGGCCGGGGCAGACGGCGCCCCAGGGGGCGAGATGCTTGACGGAGGCGAACCGCGGCATGTCGCCGCAGGCTTCGGCGATCGCATCGGCGACGGCCTAGCTGATTCCGGCGAAGGTATTCCGGAGGTCGAGCGCGTGGCCAACGGGGGCCATCGCCTCCTCGACCCGCTCCTCCAGTTGTCGGATCGCATCGGAGGTGTTGCAGCACAATCGCTTCCGGCACAACCGACGGCGGACCAACCGCCGTCAACCGTCCTTGCCGCCACCGACAAGCCCGTTCTCGTACGCGAAAATCACCGCGTGGACGCGGTCGCGCAGGCCGAGCTTGGCGAGGAGATGGACCATGTGCGTCTTGACGGTGGTTTCCGACAGGCCGAGCCGCTGTGCGATGAGGGGGTTGCTGAGCCCGGCCACCACCAGGGTGAACACGTCCCGCTCCCGGGCCGTCAGCACCGACAGGAGGTCGTGGCGGCGGACCGGTACCGGGTCTCTGCCGACGCCGAAGACGTCCGCGTAGGTGTCCAGCAGCCGGCGTGTCGTACGCGGTGACAGGATCGCCTCGCCGGCGGCTACCGCTCTGATTCCGGCGAGCAGTTCCCCGGGACGCGTGTTCTTCAGCAGGAATCCGCTCGCCCCGGCGCGCAGGCTGTCGAAGGCGTACTCGTCCAGGTCGAAGGTGGTGAGGATGACCACCCGGGATGCCGGGTGGTCCGCGACGATCCGCCGAGTCGCGGCGATGCCGTCGAGCACGGGCATACGTACGTCCATCAGCACCACGTCGGGTCCCGCGGAAGCCGCCAGAGCCACCGCTTCCGCGCCGTTCGCGGCGAGGCCCACGACCTGCATGTCGTCCTCGGCGTCGATCAGCAAGGAGAACCCGAGCCTGAGCAGCGGGTGGTCGTCGGCGAGAAGGACGCGGATGGTCATCGGTGCGGGGACCCCTCCGTGAGGGGCAATGTGGCCGTCGTCTGCCACCCTCCACCAGGCCGGGGACCGGCCTCGATCCGGCCGCCGAACAGGGACGCGCGCTCGCGCATCCCGGTGATGCCGTGCCCGGTCGCCTCTTCGGGCCGGGGCAGCGGCAGGGGGTTCGTGAGTGCCTCGATGCCGTCGTCGCGAACGGTGATGTCGATACAGGTACGGGTGGACCGTATGTCCACCGTGACATGGCGGGCCTCGCGGGCGTGCTTGAGGATGTTCTTGAGGGACTCCTGGACGATCCGGTACACGGCGAGCTGCACGGTGGCAGCGACCGTGTCCAGGCCGTCCGACATGGTCAGCCGGACCTCGGGACCCGCCGAGCGCACCGCGGCGACCAGGGTCGCGAGGTCGCCCACTCCCGGTTGGGGGGACAGTTCGGCGCGGTCGCCGGTGCGCAGGACGCCGAGCATGCGGTGCATCTCGTCGAGGGCTTGACGGCCGACCTCCGAGGCCTGTGCAATCGCGTCGCGTTGCCTGCCCGGCGGACCGATGGCGACGGCCGCGTCATTGAGGGTGATCATGACCGAGATGCTGTGCGCCACGACATCGTGCATCTCCCGGGCGATACGCGCCCGCTCCAGCGCGACCGCGATCTGGGCGCGCGCGTCGCGGTCACGCTCCGCGCTCTCGGCGCGCTCCCAGATGGAGGCGACGTAGGCCCGGCGGGTCCTGGTGTACACGCCGAGCAGCCAGGAAGCGGCGACGGTCACGCTGAGCAGGAACCCGCCGAACCAGATGTTGTCCGGATGCCAGCGGATCGTGGCCAGCACCACTCCGAGCTGCGCACCGCACGCCAGAGCCGCGAGAATCCGCACCGGGGTCTCGCTCAGGCCGAGCAGGAACAGCGCGACCAGGACGGCCAGATCGCCGACCGCGGGCACGCCGTACAGCCACTGCGTGAAGCTGACAATCCCGAGGAGCAGGACAGCCGCGACCGGTCGGCGCCGGCACAGCACCAAGGGCGCGGCCAGCGCGAGATCCCATCCGGCCGCGCCCAGGGCCTGGTGTTCGAACAGGCCTTTGTGCACCCCGTCCAGCAGCGCCGATGCGGCCGCGAAGCCACCGGCCAGCGCCACGTCCATGCGGAGTGACCGGTGGTCGTGACGTCGCGGCAGCCGCGGCCGTCGTCCCGGGACCACCGGTCGACCCGCCTTCACTCGCGCTCCCTACACGTCACGGCGACGCAGCAGGGCCGCGGCGCTCACGAGCGCCCCCACCGTCCAGGCGAGGAGGACGGACAGCCCGGTGCCGGGACTGAGGGTGTGGTCCTGATGAAGGCTCGTGATGAAGCTTTCCCCGGCGTTGCTGGGCAGGTATTCCGCCACGTCCTTGCCCCAGTTTCCCAGCAGCTCGCCGAAGATGATCGGCACGACCAGGATCAGGCCCAGGAAGGTGACCAGTGCGCCCGGCGTGTTGCGTACGAGCCAGCCCACCGCACCGCCGAGCACTCCGATGAGCGTCAGGTACAGGGCGGTGCCGAAGACCGCCCGGGGCACACCGGGATCGGTCAGGGAATATCCGGCGCGGTAGTGCGAGAGCAACCCCTGCGAAGACAGGAAGGCCACGAGGACCGCCACGGTCATGGCCACCCCGACCACGGCGACGAACACCATCGCCTTGGCCCATACAGTGGGCAGCCGCGTGGGTATTGCCGCGAACGTCGAGCGGATCATGCCCGTGCTGTACTCACCCGAGACCACCAGTACCCCGAGCGAGCCGATCAGCAGCTGGGCCAGGAGAAAGCCCTGCATCGTCGACGACGGAGCGAGATCCTCCGGTTGGATACTGGGCGTCACATGCCTGGTGTTCCAGGCGACGATGAGCCCGATGCCCGTCAGAGCGACCACGGCCGCCGCCAGAATGACCCAACTCGACCTCAGCGTACGTAACTTGATCCACTCCGAGACCACCGCACGCGGCACGGACACGGGTTCGCTGTGCACCTCCGAGCGCACAGGCCCCGCCGCCTGTCCGGCACCCGCCTCGCCGGCCAGCGTTCCCACGCTCATGCCGCCTCCTTCGCACGGTACTCCACGGAGTCCTCGGTGAGCGCCATGTAAGCCTCCTCCAACGACCCCGTCCGGGGGGCCAGTTCGTACAGGGTGACCTCGGCCTTGCGCGCCACCGTCCCTATGTCGTCGCTGGTCAGTCCTTCGACCTCGAAGGTCCCGGACTCACCCGCGTCGTGCACGATCGCGCCCTCGCGCGCCAGGAGTTCGCTAAGGGTGCCTGCCTCAGGCGATCGCACCCGAACCCGCTCGGCGCCCGAGTCGGCGATGAAGGAGGCCATCGACTGGTCACGCAGCAGTCGGCCGCGCCCCATCACGATCACATGATCGGCGGTCACAGCCATCTCGCTCATCAGATGGGACGACAGCAAGACCGTCCGTCCTTCGGCGGCGAGTTCCCGCAGCAGGAAGCGGATCCAGCGGATCCCGTCGGGATCGAGACCATTGACCGGTTCATCGAGGATGAGGATCTCCGGATCGGCCAGGAGGGCCGACGCGATGCCCAGCCGCTGCCCCATGCCGAGCGAGAAACGGCCGGCGCGTCGGCCGGCGGCCTCCTCGAGCCCCACGATGCCCAGGACCTCGTCCACCCGCTGCCGGCCGATCCCGGCGGTCGCGGCCTGGGCGAGCAGGTGACCGCGGGCCGACCTGCCGGGGTGGATGGCGCGTGCCTCCAGAAGCGCGCCCACCGCCTTCAGCGGCCGTTCGTGCCGGCTGAAATGGCGCCCGTTCACGGTCACCGTTCCCGAGGTCGGGGCGTCCATTCCCATGATCAACCGCATGGTTGTGGACTTGCCGGCCCCGTTGGGCCCCAGAAAGCCGGTGACAACGCCCGGCCGAACCGTAAAGGTCAGGTCCTGCACTGCCGCCTTGTCGCCATATCGCTTGGTCAGTGCCTCAGCTTCAATCATGCAATCCTCCGTGGCGCGGTTTCCTGCACGCTATCCACGGGGCCGGTCACTGCACGTCCCCCACCTGGCGCGACTTCCGCGCTCTGGACCTCATCCGGTCGGACGAGCCGCATACTCCAGTGGTAGAAGGCCAGCCAGACTTCGTCGCCGACAGCCGTCTCGGCCTACGCAAAACCCTGACTGTCCATCCCCTGGGTCAGAGCCCGGTCCCGGCCTTCGAATCAAGACTGGCAAGCTCATCGCGCTCGCCGTGGCGTGAGGGGGAGCGGTGCAGGGACGGCAGTCGTCCGACACGACCACCGAACTCCGACCGGCGTGGGTACGACGCCCACCAGGCTTCCGGCACGAGGCCGTCGTCGAAGAAGACGAGCTCATCGGCGACCTCGCGGGCGAGAGACAGTGCGTGGGTGACCACGAGCGCCGTCACGCCGTCGGCGGCGACGGCGCGCATGACGTCCAGGACCTCGCCGACGAGTTCCGGGCCGAGCGCCGATGTCGGCTCGTCGCACAACATCAGCTTGGGCCGCATGGCCAGGGCGCGGGCGATGGCGACTCTCTGCTGACGGCCGCCGGACAGACGGGCGGGGCAGGCGTCCCGCCGGTCGGCCAGGCCGACCCAGTCCAGCAGCGCCATCGCCCCCTCGGTGGTCTCGGCCCGGGATCGCCCCGCGCCGACCGGCGACGGCCACCGCAGCCCCTGTCCTTGACCTTTCCGGTCCGGACACATCCGTCGTCCCCGCCCACCGAATCGTCGACGGCGACACCGGCCCGGCCGCCCGCTGATCCCGATGAAGACCGACCGGCGCGTCACCCACCGCACGATCCATTGGCCCGCGTTCCCCGACACCTTTCGGGAGAAGATGCGGCTGACGTCCTCGGCCTCGGTCAACGGCGACCTGCCGTCGGCGTTCCTGCGCGAGCGCCGCTCGATCACCGCCCCTGTGACCGGCTGGGACCGGCTGACGGGACGTGCTGCCGGCGCAGGAGCATCCCTGCTGGCCGCCACAGGGCGATGGCCAGGCCGAGGCCGAGCGGGATCTGCAGGAACTGCTGGATCACCGGCGGCCCGGGCTCGTCCCCCACGCCTGAGCGGGGCACGGCCCTGGGGATCGACGGTCACCGTGTAAGTGCCGCCCACCACCTACTTCCAGCCTATGAGCGCGTTCACTTCGAACGGAGCAAGCGGTGGGCCGTCGAGGACGGTGACTGTGCAGAGGCGCGCGCTGTCACCTATGCCGTCGCCTGCGGACCACTGAATCCGTCGGACCCTGACGTGTTCGGTACGCCCGCGCTGGTGCAGTCACTGCTGATCCAGCTCCTTGTTCTGGAGGAACAGCACCCCGACGACGCACACCGCGCACAGCAGCCACCGGAGGTCCAAGTACCAACACGAGCACAGGAGTACGCAGCCGAGGAGGATCGCCAGCGCGCACAACGCGTCGATCCACTGGGCATACGCGACGAAGGCCGTGCGCACGATCAAACGCACGATCGCCCACAGCACCACCGCAGCGCCCGTGCTCGCGGCGCCCACCAGCGCCCGCCGCCCCACGCTTGTCCGCCCTGCGCCTGCTTCCTCCGCGCTCACCCTCACCCCTGCTCTCGACGAATCCGCCGACCTGGTGGTGCACGCACTCAATGTATGGATTGTTGAACGATCCTTCAATAGAATGGCTCAACATCCTGTCCTCTGGTTCGCGGACGCGGAACGGCAACCAACCGGAGGGCAGCAGGAGATGAGCTGGTATCAGTTCGAACAGGTCGACGACCTCGGGCGGATCCTGTTCTGCGACGACCCCGCGCTGCAGCTCGAGTGCGTGCTGGGGGGCCTGGAGACCGCGCAAGGCACAGTCACCCTCGATCCCGCACAGACACCCCGCCTGCCCACCGATCTCTTCGAGTTCAGGCATGCCCGGGGCATGGGCTACTTCGGGTACGTCGTGCCGAAGAGAGCCTCGCTCGACGAGATACCCGAGGAGCCGTAGATCGAAGGCGCCATCCTGTTCGGCATGAGGCGCCTACCGCCCGACGTCTACTGCGACCTGCCCTGGATCCCCGGATGGGAGCTGCACGAGATACCCGATGAACAGCCAAAACTGGCGCAGTGCTACGGATACACGTACTCCCGGCTGGAACTGCGGACGCCCGACGGCGAGATCTACTCCCGGACCTGGGTCCCGCACGACCCCGAGTGGACGGCCGCCGCCCGGCGTCACGGCTACGTCGTGTGCCTGTGCGGCGTAGAACTGGGGATCCGCGCACCGTACGCGACGACGGACGGCAAGCACACCCCGCACATGCGCTACGAGGCCTTCCGCCGCGGATGCGCGCTGGGCCTGACCGTCGGCGGGCTCGTCGCCTCCGTCGACCACCGGTGACACACAACACTGAACCGGCATCCATCGAGTACGAACCGGCCGTGACCCGGCGTCCGAGCGGACCCTGCGGACGAGACGGTTCATCGGCAGCAGGCACCTCACCGTGCGCCTCGCCCCGGCGTGCGCACGCGGCTGCTCACTTCAACTGCGCCCGCACGAACCGGCCGATCGCATTGTGGCCGAGGCCCAGGTGTCCGGTACCGGCGACTGGCAGATGGGGTCCTTGCCTCTCAAACACAAGGTCACCGGATCGCACGACCTCTACGTCGTGGTGAAGGGCGCCGGCCGGGTGGCCGCGCTGGACCGGCTGACCATCAGACCCTGACCAGCGGTGCGGGAACGCGTGCGGATCGCCGGCTCCGGGGCAGGCCCCATGGACCGCCTCGGAGCCGGTGACGGGCTCGCGCTGCCGTGTCCCCTACGGCAGCCCCCAGGGCGCCCCCGACTCACTGACGGCAACGGGCGCGATGACGAGATCGGGACGGGAACCGGCGTGGACCAGCACCTCACGGCCTCGGGGAAGGTCGATGGCGAGGGTGCCGTCGCCCAGTTCGTGGGTGTGGGCGGGAGTGCCGTCGTCCAGGAGGACGGTGAGGGTCCCGGCGAGGCCGTGCCGGAGCTTGAGCGGCTCCCCCGCCAGGCTCCTGATCCTGATGAACCGGGTCACCCCGGCCTTTCGCACGGCGCTGACCAGGAAGGCGCCCTGGGTGCGGAAGTCGTGCAGCGTGGCGTCCGCCCAGGAGGACGGGACGGCCGGGAAGACACGGATCACGCCACCCCAGCTCTGGCAGAACATGTCGTGCAGGGACTGCGAGGCGGACAGCGGCGTCTCGATGACCGGACCGGCCTCGGTGTAGTGCGTGTTGGCACGGCAGGGGTAGCGCGTGGTGGGATCGAAGAACTTCCGCAGGTACGTGATCGCGGTGTCCCCGTCACCGGTCATCGCGTACATGGAGGCGGCCCCGGTGTAGCTGTAGCCCCGGTGGGCGCCGGTCAGCGCGTGCCAGTGGGTCACCGACTTCGCGATCAGGTCGCGGCTGCCGGGCTGGTCCCAGTTCACGAGATACAGCGGATACACCATCAGCAGGTGCGAGTAGTGGCGGTGGGACTGCGCGTACGGGGTGTCGGCGCCGATCATGAAGCCGTTGTCGTCGACCGGGTACGGCGTGAGCCTGGCCAGCGTCTCCTGCCACCGTGGAATCAACTCGTCGTCGACTGCCAGCAGTTCGGCGGACTCGATGAGCGTCTGGCAGCCCCATCGGATCAGGGCCAGGTCGTAGTTCGTGTCCTGGGGCGGCACGACGGGGTATTCGGGCGAGAGCGTGCTGGGCAGGTGGAGCCTGCCGTCGCTGCCCGGGGTGAGGAAGTGCAGGTAGTAGTTGATCGCCCGGCGCAGCACGGGATAGATCGTGTCGCGCAGCAGCGCCTTGTCCATGGAGTGCCGGTAGGACAGCCACACGTTGTGCAGCGCCCAGGTGAGGTCGCCGGTCTCGGCGCCCGTTCCCGGTCGGCCCACTTCACGGTTGGCGAACATGTCGGAGCTGCGGCCGATGCCGGAGCTGTCCGCCCGGTAGGCGGTGGGCACGTTGGCGGCGAGCTGTTCCTGGTTCTGCCGCAGGGTGGTGGCGAGCGCGTCCAACTCCGGGTGGTTGAAGCCGTGGATGAGCCAGTACTCCAACTGCACGTTGAGGTTCCACCAGACCGCGGGCCAGGGCGTGGGCTCCAGCCACGGCCCGGAGGTGGCCATGACGGGTCCGCCGGAGCGGCTGGCGGAGGCGACCTTGTAGAGCTGGATCCAGTGGAAGCTCTGCAGGCGCTGGTCGGGGAACGAGACGAAGCTCTTGCGGTAGAACGCGTGCCACCACCGGGTGTGCCGTCGCCTGAGGGTGCTGTACGAGGCCGCGCGCCGGAGATTGCGCAACGAAGCGGCCTCGGCTGCGGTGTCGGAGGGCGAGCTGTGTCCGACGCTGAGCAGCAGGTCGTGGCCGTTGCGGCGGTAGGCGGTGGCGGTCTGGCCGCCGGTGAGGGGCTGGAGCACCTGCTGGGTGCCGTCGGCCGAAGTCCGGGTGGTCCAGGGCGGGTTGACGGTGTAGCCCGCGGGCGGAGCTTCGCTGATGCGCCGGGGGCTGAGTGCTTCCTCGGGGTGGAAGGTCCAGGTGACCCGTTCGTCGCCGGCCGCCGTCACACGGGCGGCGAAGACCTCGTCGTGGATGAGGGCGGAGAGGGTGAGCGTGCCCGCGGTGGTGGTGACGGTACCGGTGAGCTCGGCGTTCCACAGGCTCAGCCGCCAGTCGACGGAGGTGATGGTGCCGACCGGTTCGAGTGTGAGGTGGCCGACCGGCAGCCGGCAGGTGCCCCAGCCGCTGCCGAACTCGGGCCGGTGGTCCTGGACCCGGCCGTGCTGAACGGTGAAGCGGATCTGGTTGGCGCCCGGCTCCTGGTACACCATGCTGCCGAGCTGGCCGTCCCCCAGGAACGGTCCCTCGTGCCAGAGGGTGGGCAGTCTGCTCCACAACAGGTCCTGGCCCCGCAAAAACTCTTCCCAGGCTCCGTCGGCACGCATGGTGTCACGGAGTTTCCAAGGACTCCTCCGGGCCCGGGCCGCCGGCACGACGTCGGCCGCCCCCTCCGCTCGTAGCGGCTCGTCGGCGTGGGCCGTCCCGCCGGGCAGGGCCGCGGCCGCGGCTCCTCCCAACGCGGTGCCGAGTAAGACTCTGCGAGGCAGTGGCGAGTGCTTCCCCGGCTGCGAGGTCATCATCGTCCTCCAGAACTGGCGGTCAGTGATACATCGGGTGTATCGAGGAACCTAGGCATGCCTCTGGCGCCTGTCAATGACCGCAACCGATGGCCCTTCCTACCGAACGAGCTTCTAACTCCGGCCACTTGGGAAGAAGCGCATGCATCCACGACCCCACCCCAAGTTCTTGACTCATCCGATGTATTGCGGTTTCCTGCGTTCGCGTTCCGCACCGCTCGTTCCGCATCCGGCCCACGGCTGACCCCCACCAGAAGGACGGCGCCCCATGCGCACAGCACGGGCAGCGTCGTCGCGCTGGACGACTCGATCACCGACGGGTACGGACATCCGTCCCGGACGCCGACCCACAGGCGACGGCCGCCAGGATCAACCTCCACTCCCCCACCGAAAGGACACCCCATGAACAGGAGATCACTCTTACGGGCCGGCGCCGGCCTGCTGGCCGGCGGCGCCGCGCTCACCCTGCCGCCGGCCTCGCTCGCCGAAGCGGCGCCGGCCGTCTCCCCGACCGACGGCTGGACACAGACCTCGTTCACGTACAGCTGGCAGAAGCCCTGGGACCTGGACCTCAGCGAGCGGCACAGCTACAGCGACGGCGTCCACAGCATGTGGGTGTACGCCACCGACGAGCCGTTCGAGGAGGGCAGTTCCACCGACCCGCGCACGGAGATGCGCTGGAAGATCGACTACACCACGGGCAATCACCTGTGGGACGCCGACGTCCGGCTCCCGTCCGGCACGGACGGCGCCTCCTTCGTCCAGATCCTGCGCAGCGTCCACCCCTCGGACACCCCTGCCACCGACATCATGCTCAACGTCTACGACACGGGCGGGGGCACCGTACGTCGCTACGACGGCACGGTGCTGAAGACAGGCGCCTACGACACCTGGTTCAACGTGAAGATCGCCCACCAGGCGAGCAGCGGGACCGGAACGATCAAGGTCTACTTCGACGACTCTCTCGTCCTGACCGTCGCCGATCGGGGTCCCGCCACCCGCTACTTCAAGAACGGCGTGTACGACCACGGTTCCGGCCGTGCGGAGGCACGCTTCCGCAACCTCCGCTACTGGACGAAGTGACCGCCCGGCCGGGACCGCGGGCCGTCAACCGCTGGTCGTGAAGTCGGTGAACTCGTCTTCGCTCGGGTAACCCGGGTTGGCGGCGGTGCCGAAGAGGCCGACGTCCTGGGCAGGGGCGGCGGAGGGAACGTCCGCGGTGCTCAGTCGGGTCCAGTCGGTGCCGTCGGTGGAGTAGTAGCCGGTGAACGTGGTGCCGGAGCGGACCAGCCGGACCCAACTGGGCAGCACGGGCTTGCCGACGCCGGAGCCGTTGGGTGCGGTGCCGGCGTCGAGCCGTCCGTCGCCATCGGCGTCCCACTGCATGAAGTAGCCCTTCTTCGCGCTCACACCCACGGTCACGAAGCCGGGCGAACCGCTCGCGCCGGTGATGTCGTTGCGCACCATGATTCCGGTCTTGGCCCCGGAGTTCTGGTACCGCTGCCAGGTGACACGAACCGTCGTGACGGAGCCGTCGTGTTCCGCGCCGGCGGCGTAGAGCGCGCCGTATTCGTTCTTCGGTCCGTAGACGCCGGCGCCGGCCGCGCGAATGCCGAGGGCGGAGCCGACCTGTGAGAAGTCCGCGGGCTCCGGGGAGGAGGAGAAGGTGTGGAGCGGGGCGCGAACGGGCTCGTCGAGCAGAACGGACGTGTGCCCGCGGGCCGAGCCGGTGGCCCGTGCCCCGCGGCCGGCGTTCCAGTGGAAGCGGGCGTAGCCGTCGAGCCGGACCGTCGGGAAGAGCTGGGTGATGGACGCCGGTGGCGTGACCCGGTAGGCGGCGCGCACCGTCGCGCCGGGCGCGACGGCGGCGAAGGAGGTGGGTGAGACGGGGGTGGCCGTCCAGCCCTTCGGGACGGGCAGGGCCACGTGGACACCGGTCGCGACGACGGTGCCCCAGTTGGTGAAGTCCGCGTTGACGGTTGCCTGTTGACCGGTCCCCAGGGTGTCGGGGGCGGTCACGGTGAGGCCGGTCTGCGGTCGCCCCGACGTCTTGCCCGCGGCCCAAGGACGTATCCGGAACAGCGCCGCGCCGTGCACGGGGACCGAGGCGGCGACGGTGGCACCGGAGGACCGGGTGACCTCGTGCGTCCACAGGTTGTCGAGACGGTACGAGGAGGACGCGGGCAGGCCGGCCGTCGCCGCGGCCACGGAGACGGTCTGTGCGACGGACCCGGTGTTGAACAGCCCCAGGATCACATCACCGTTCGGCTCCGTCTTCGCGAAGACCTGGGCGGTCGCGCTCCTGCTCACCCGGGAGGCATTGACGCTGTCCTGGTCCACGGCGATCACGTCGCGATTCGCCAGCAGCCTCAGATCGGCGGCGTCGAGCCTGGTCAGGTCCGTACCGAGGAGCAAGGGGGAGGACGCCAGCGACCACAGGCTCAGCTGGCTCTGCCGCTCGTCGGGGGTCAACCCGCCGTCGCTCCCGTTGCCGACCTCGATCGAGTCGTAGTCGTTGAACGCGCCGGAACCGCCGAACGGTTGCCAGGCCGCGACCTGGTCGAACCGGGCCGACGTCCGCTGCCAACTGGTCAACGGGGTACTGGATCCGTTGACGCCGCAATAGCACTCGATGTCGCCGCCGGTGCGCCAGCCGTTGCTCGTGGCCTGCCAGGTGGCGGCGTCGGCGATACTCAGCGAGTTGGAGAGCTCAAGGTGCATCGGACGGCCGGTGGCGAGGATCGCCTGGTGCCACGCCCGCATCTCGGGACGGTTGTCCGCGGGGACAAGACCGCCGCCGGGGCCGACGAAGTCCATCTTGATGTAGTCGACGCCCCAGGAGGCGAACAGGTCGGCGTAGCCCCGCACGTACTCCTCCGCGCCGGGCTTGCCGAAGTCGATGCGGTAGGAGTCGTCGTGGGTGTTGCCGGGCTGTGTCGGGTCCGCGATGTCCTGCATGTGGTACGCGGTGCCCTGGACCGGCAGGTTCTTCTGGTACGCCTCGATCGGGATGCCCGGCGTGAGATAGATGCCGAACTTGAGCCCCAGGCGGTGCAGATACGCGGCGAGGGCGGGGATTCCCTCGGGAAAACGAGTGGTGTCCCAGGCGTTTCGCCCGTAGCCGTCCAGGTGGTCGGACCAGCCGGCGTCGATGTTGATGTAGCGGTAGCCGTAGCGCCACAGCTTGTCGCGCATGACCCGCGCCTGAGCCTTGATCCCGTCCTGGGTCAGGCCACTGCCTTCGCGCAGCGCGCTCCAACTGCTCCAGCCCATGGGCGGTGCGGACGAGACGGGCGCGGTGACGCCCGTCGGGGCCACGGGTGCGGGCGCGGCCACCGCGGGCGACACTCCCGCCGCGAGCCCGAGAAGAAGTAATAGAGACAGCAGACATCTGATCAATCTGGCATGCATCGAGCGACTCCTCAGATTGGCCAACGGCAACTTGCCTTGTCCTTACCGGTAGAACCGCACATGTTCTATGCGCGATCCACTGCCACGTCAACACATTCATCCGATGAATCACTAAGCGGAGTCCCGCAGACCCACTTCGCACACCACGCGGCTCCGGTCGCCTCCCCCACGCCGACCCGGCACCGACATCTCCGATGCGCGCCGCGTACGAACCCGTCCCGGAGCGGATCACCCTCCGGAAATCCGTGCCCCTCCGCCTCCGCTCAGCAGCTGCCGGACTGCCCCCACTCCCGGCGAGCGCCCACCCCCGCACACCGCCGACAGCCCGCCGAATCGATACACCCACCACCGCACTTCACCCCGTCGGCCACAGGAACCGTCCGATCGAACAGCTGCCAATCTCGATCAGTTATGACCGTTTCCGATGAGAGGGTTTGGCCCCTCGCCGGGGCCGTGCAGGATGGGACCGTGTCAGGCAACCTCCCAGTCATGACGACCAGCTTTGTCGGCCGCGAAAGCGAACTCGACACAGTCAGAACGGCGTTGGCCCAGCGGCGCTGCGTCACGCTCACCGGTGGTGGCGGTGTCGGCAAGAGCCGGCTGGCGCTGCGCGTCGCGGAGCAGCTCCGGGACCGGTACGCCGACGGGGTCTGGTGGGTGGACCTGTCCAACCTCTACGACGACCGGTTGTTCACCGCCACGGTCTGCGACGCGGTCGACCTGCTGGACCACAATCCGCGCGCCCCGGTCGAGGCGCTGTGCGAGTGGCTGACCGGTCGCCAGGTGCTGCTCGTCTTCGACTGCTGCGAGCGCGTGCTGGCCTCCTGCCTGCTCCTGGTGAGTGAACTCCTCGCCGCCGCGCCTCAGTTGACCGTTCTCGCCACCAGCAGGCAGGCCATCGGGGTCCGGGGCGAGCACCGTATCGAGGTGTCCCCGCTCTCCATGGACGACGAGGGCGGCAGCGGAGACGCCGTACGCCTGTTCCGCGAGCGCTGTGCCACGGCCGCCCCCGCGGTGTCCCTCGACTCCCCCGACTCGGCCGAGGCCGCCCTCGCCATCTGCCGCCGTCTGGAGGGGATCCCGCTCGCCGTCGAACTCGCCTGCGCGCGCCTGCGGGAGAGCAGCCTCACGGAGATCGCCGAGCGGCTCGGCTCGCGGCTCGACACGCTCGTGGACGAGACCGTGTGGCCGAGGCGGCACCGAGCCCTTCGTACGGCGATCGGCTGGAGCCATGAACTGTGCTCCCCGCTCGAGCGGTTGCTGTGGGCCAGGCTCTCCGTCTTCCGCGGCCCCCTGGAGACGGCCGACGCGCAGTCCGTCTGCGCGGGCGGCCCGCTCGACGCCGACGACATCCCCCGACTTCTGGAGCGGCTGGTCGACCAGTCGGTCCTCCAACAGGTGGGCACTCGCTTCCGGATGCTCGACACGCTCTGCGAGTACGGCGCCATGTGGCTCACGGAACTCGGTGAGAGGGACACCCTGGCCCGGCTCCATGCGGCGCACTTCGCCGACATGCTGGCCGACGCCGAGGCCGGCTGGCTCAGTGAGCGGCAGGTCGCCTGGTACGCGCGGATCGCGGCGACCCACGCCGACGTACGCGCCGCGCTCGACCACCTCATCGAGACGGATCCCGACGCCGCCGTCGAAATGGCCGGTCGTACGGGCCTGTTCTGGCCCTGTTGCGGGCACCTGCACGAATCCCGCGACTATCTCGAACGCGTCCTCGCCCTCGACACCCCCGCGGGTCCGTCCCGCACCCGCGCGCTCTGGGCCCTCGGGATCACGCTCACCCTCCAGGGCGACCACGGCACCGCCCTGCGTATCGGGGAGGAGTGCACGGAGGCGGCGCGCGAGGACGGCACACCGCAGTCCGAGCTGTTCGCCGCCCACACCCTCGGCCTCACCCACCTGATGGCCGGCCGTCCCCAGGACGCGTTCGACGTGAGCGACCACGCCCTGATCACCCACGGCACGTCACCGCCGTCGGGCGCGCCCCAGCTCTGCTGCATGGTGATCAGGGCCTTCGCCCACTCCGCGCTGGGCCGCCTGGCCGAGGCCTACGAGGCGGCCATCGCCCTGCGCCGGCTCAGTGTCCGCTACGGCGAGCACTGGGCGCGGTCGTACGCGTTCCACCAACTCGCCTTCATAGACCTCCTCCAGGGCCGCGCGCACGACGCCGAGCTCCATGCCCGGGCCATGCTCACCAGCAAGCACAACCTCAACGACAACCTCGGGATCGCGCTCGCCCTCGACCTCCTCACCGGGGCGAACGCGGTCCAGGGCAACGGCATCGCGGCCGCGCGCACCTCCGGCACCGGAAACACCTTCTGGCGCATGCTCGGCCACCCGAACCACGGCACACCCGAACTCTCCGAGGTCCGCGACCAATGGGAGCTGCAGGCCCGCAAGTCGGTCGGCGACGACGCCTACGACAAGGCCTTCCATCACGCCCTGAACGACGACGCCGAGCAGGGCCTCGCCCTGGTGATGCAGGGGCCGCTTCCCTCCTGATCGGCCGGGCGCAGCCGCCAGAGGGACGTGGTCTCGGCGCCGCGTGCCGTGTGGAGGGGGTCGGTGACGTCCTGGGAGCGTGGGTGCCGGGGCTTGGTGTCGACCTTGTCCACCACGCGGAGGTGTGCTGCCCGGATGGCGTCGAGCAGGTGCTGACGTGTCCGGAGGCCGAGGTGCTCCGCCAGGTCGGACAGGATGAGCCAGCCCTCGCCGCCCGGCCGGAGGTGGGCCGACAGTCCGGCGAGGAAGCCGTGGAGCATGGTGCCGTCCGGGTCGTAGACGCCTTGCTCGACGGGGCCGGTCGGACGGGCGGGTAGCCAGGGCGGATTGCACACGACGAGGTCGGCGAGACCTTCGGGGAACAGGCCTGGACCCGACACCTCGATACGGTCGGTCAGTCCGAGCCGGTGGGCGTTCTCCCTCGCGCAGGCCAGGGCACGTGGGCTGATGTCGGTGGCCACGACGCGGTCGACTCCGCGGCGGACCAGGACCGCGGCGAGGACACCGGTTCCCGTGCCGAGATCGAACGCGGTACTGGTGGCGGGACGGTGGAGCACCGCCGCCCGCAGGGGCGCACGGGCGACCAGGTCGACGTACTCACCTCTGACCGGCGCGAACACGCCGTAGTGGGGATGGACATGGGCGCCGAGCGCCGGCACGTCGACCCCTTTCACGCGCCACTGGTGAGCGCCGATCACTCCCAGCAGTTCCCGGAGAGACACCGCCATGGGTCCCGTGGGTGGGCCGTAGGCCTCCAGACACGCCTGGCGTATATCGGGCGCCCGGCGCAACGCCAGGGTGTGGTCGTCGTCCAGCGGCACCAGAAGCTTCCCGAGCACCAGGGCACGGTGGCCGCTCCTGCGTCGGTGCAGGTGGAAGGACTCGCTCGGGGAAGTGGCGGACCCGGGCGTTCTACGGTCGATACGGCGGCCCATCGCCAGCAGCAGTTGGCGGGCGTTGTGGAAGTCGCCCTGCCAGATCAGAGCAGTTCCCTCACACGCCTGGCGATAGGCGTCGTCGGCCTTCGTCCGGTCGTCGGCGACGACGGTCCGCCGCGGAAAGGAGGTGTCGTTCTCGGAATGCCAGCGGGCGGACTGCCGGGTGTCGCCCGTGGTCCAGTGGATGGTGGACACCACGTACTCCTCGTTGTCGAAAGTGCAGGGGCCCGAAGAGCACTTCGACGGGGAGCGGGCTGAACCGACGCCTGTGCATCGGACAGGCTTAGGCGTTGAGGCAGGTGGCCGTTACCGCTCTGGCGTCGAAGCGCGAGAGCGGACGTCCCAGACGACCATGCCGAGCATCAGGGCCGGCCCTTTCGGAGGAGTGCAAGCAGAATCGCACAGATACCGCCCGGCAAGGAAACCGAAGGCGACCGGCTCGGCCGACGAAGCGTCATGCTCGGCCGGGGCGCTGGAAGACTGGTGACATGTTCACCGAGGAACTCGTCGCCGTGTCACGGCAACCGCGTGTCGAACTGTTCGTCGCCCGGACGACAGGGCCTTCGCACCGCACGGTGCTGGTGATCCACGGCGGTCCCGACTGGGACCACACCTACCTTCGGGAACCTCTGAGCAAGCTCGCCGGAACACACCGCCTCGTCATGCCCGATCTGCGGGGATGCGGACGCTCCACCCGCGGTCTGTCCGACGACCAGTACACCCCGGACACAGCCGTCGACGACCTGATCATCCTCATGGACACCATCGGGGTGGACCGGGCCGACGTCCTCGGCTTCTCCTACGGCGGACTCCTGGCTCAGCGACTCGCCCTCGCGGCACCCCACCGAGTACGTCGCCTCGTCCTCGCCTCCACCACGGTCGAGGCCGTCCCCGCCGACGCCTTCGACGACTGGCCGGATGCGCTGGAACGTCGCGCAACGGGAGCCCGCGTCTGGTCGAACCCGCACCTGGCCGGACCGGAACTGACCCGCGCGGCAGCCGTCGCGGCCGCACCGGCGAACCTCTGGCGCCACGAGCTGCTCCCCGCCTACCTGCGCCGCTTGGAGTCCGTCCGCTTCTCGGCCGAGTGGCTGAGGCCCCTGCGCGCCGGCATCCTGCCCCAGGCGGTCCTCGAAGACGCCGTGCCCCGTCTCGCAGCCCTCGCTATCCCCATGCTCTTCCTGCACGGCCGGTACGACATGACGTTCCCGGCCCACCTCGTCCAGCGGGCCGCCGGCACGATCCCCTCCGCGGGCGTCAAGATTCTGGAGTCGGCTGGGCACATGGCCCATGTCGACCAACCGGACGCATGGCTCGCGGCCGTATCCCCATTCCTTGACTGAGCTCGGCACCGCTGGCTCGGCCGCGCAAATGACCGCGGCCCGCCATCGTCAACTGTGTCGACGGACAGGCGCAGTTGGGGAATGCCGTCCCTGCCCACGCACCGTTCCGACCCGTCTCCCGGCCCGCTGCGAAGAACAGCCGTCGCCCTCAAGCCGCGGCCCCCGGATGCGACTGATCCGTCGCCAGCAGCACCGCGAGTGCAGCGAGAGCGGATCCCGTGATGTACCGCTGTACCCGCAGCCAGGCTGGTCGCGCGGCGAGGAACTCCGACAGGGTTCCCGCGGCCATGATGATGACCAGGTTCGCGCACACGCTCACGGCGACCTGGATGCCGCCGAAGGCGAAGCCCTGGAGCAGTGGGTTGCCCGCGCGGGTGTTCACGAACTGTGGGATCAGCGAGAGGTACAGCAAGGCGATCTTGGGGTTGAGGAGGTTGGTGACCAGCCCCATGGTGAAGAGCCGACGGGTGGAGGTGTCGGCCACCGCGCGCGGGGCGAAGACGGACGCGCCGTCCGATCGGAAGGCCTGGCAGGCCAGCCAGCCCAGATAGGCGGCGCCCACGATCTTGAAGGACGTGTACAGCACGGGGACGGTTCTCAGCACGGCCATCAGGCCGAGGTTCGTCACCACCACGAAGACCAGGGCGCCGACCGCGACGCCGCCCAGCGACACCACCCCGGCGCGGCGGCCCTGGGCGATGCTCCGCGAGACCATGTACATCATGTTCGGCCCCGGAGTGACCACGACCCCGAGGGAGATCGCGGCCACGCTGATCCCGTCGTTCAGGTTCACCGTCGGTGCTCCCCATCACCGTCGCCGTCGTGGGGCCCTGCTTCACCACGACGTACGGGCTTCCAGACGAGTTTCCCGGAGTCGTGCACGACGGCGTTGCCGGTGACGTGGTCGGCCGTCGACGGAAAGTCCTCGCGGTGGTGCGCGCCTCGTGACTCCTCGCGGAGCAGCGCGGACTCGACGATCAGCCGGGAGGCCAGCAGGAGGTTTCCCAGGTCCAGACACGTCTGGACCTGGCCCGCGGCCCTAGGCCCGGAGGCGATGTCCAGTTCCTCCCGGCGCTCGTCCAGCGCCGCGATCGTCTCGGTCATCGCCAGGAGGCCACGGGCCGTACGGATCGGACCGGCCTTCAAGTACATCTCCCGGCGCAGGAGTTGGAGCAGGGCCTCGGGGCAGGCGCCGTCCGGGGAGACGTCCATGCGGTAGGGCCCGGTGACCCGGATGTGCTGTTCCCCCGGCGTTGCCGACGAACCCGTACCGGCACGGACGGCAGCCGCATGACGGCCGGCGATCCGGCCGAAGACGAGGGCTTCCGACAGACCGTTCCCGCCGAGGCGGTTGGCGCCGTGTACGCCGCCCGCGGTCTCGCCCGCGGCGTACAGGCCGGGAATCGTCGTGCGGGCCGTGCTGTCGATCCGGAGTCCGCCCATCAGGAAATGGGCGGTCGGGCGCACGGCGAGGACCGATGCGCCCGCCGCACCGAATCCCGGCCTGATCAGACGGAGACGTTCGTACAGGGCCGGATAGCGCTCCGGTATGACGTGCGCGCAGGCACCGAGATCGAGGTGGACCGTCGCGTCCGGGAATCCGCGGCCCTCCATGATCTCGCGGTACGCACCGCGCGACACCTTGTCCCGGGTGGCCCGTTCGCCCAGCGGGTCGTAGCGCAGCATGAACCGCTCGCCGTCACGGTTGAGGAGGGTCGCGCCGTCGAACCGTACGGCTTCCTCGACCGGCATTCCGTCGTACGTCGGTACGTCCGACGCGAGCCCGGTGGGATGGAACTGGACGTACTCCATGTCGATCGCCTCGGCGCCGGCCCGCAGGCCGAGGGCGAGACCGTCGCACGTCTTGTCCGTGGAGGCGGCCGACGGGGCGTACATCGAGGTGCCGCCGCCGTCCGCGAGGATCACGGCATCCCCGGCGATCTCCAGGATCTCCAGGCTCTCGACGGACAGCGCCTCGAGCCCGCACACCTTGCCGTCGGCGTCGAGCAGGATCTCCGTGGCCCGCAGCCCCGAGCGGACCTCGACACGGCCCTCCTCGACGAGTCCCGCCAGTCGTTCACCGAGCACACGCTGGATGTGGAAGCCGAGCCGGTCCTCCAGGTGGACAGCGCGGGGTGCGCCGTTGCCGCCGAACGGACGGGTGGCGAACTGTCCGTCACTGCCCTTCTCGAAGGCCAGCCCGAGGCCTTCCAGCCATTCCACCAGGCCGTACGCGCCCTGACACAGCGTCCGTACGATGTCCTCGTCGCCCGCGAACGCCCCGCCTGCGAGGGTGTCCTTGATGTGGGCCTCGATGCTGTCGTCCGGCGCGACGGCCGCGTTGAAGGCGTGGGTCTTCCAGGTGCAGCCGCCGGCCGAGGCCCAGCGGTGCCGGGCATGCTCGTAGACGGCCTTCGTGACGAGTACGACGTGTGCGCCCTCGGCGGCGGCCTCGATGGCGGCGGCCAGGCCCGCGCCACCGGCGCCGACGACGATCACACGTGGGGCCCGCGACGCGGGTACGGACCTCGTCCCGGCCGTATGCGCCGTCGTACTCGCCGACTTCACCGATGCCGTCGCGCTCCCGAACGTCGTCCTCTTCGTCTTCATCAGCCCCCGTGCCTTTCTGAAGGTCCCGTGCTCGTGTCGGAGTCGAGTGCTCGTGTCAGAGCTGCGCGCAGATCTCGTCGAGCAGTCGTCGCTCGGCCGCCTCGTCGTCGTCGACTCCGCCGAGCATGTAGCCGCCGAACTTCATGTGTCCGCGCTCCCGGCCGAGCGCGATCACGCCCCGCCCGACATCGGCGATGGCGGCTTCCACGTCCGCGAGTTCGACCTCTGTGTTCTCGCGGACGTACAACTCGGTGAGACGTCGGGCCGGAATGATCTCGCCGTGTGCGGCACGTACTTCGGGGTGAGTGCGGAAACTTTCCCAGTACATCCGCGAGCCCGGGATCACACCGGGTGCCGCGACCGACACCGTGGTGATGGTGTCCCGATAGGTCTCCGCGAGGGAGAGCCAGGAGTCGACCTCTTCGTGGAGTTGTTTCCGGGTGGTACCGGGCAGACCGAGAATTCCCGAGGCGTAGATCTTGTAGTCCAGCTCCTGAGCGAGTTCGAGTGCCTCATAAACCCGGTCGGGCCCTTTGTTGATGCCCTTGGAGTCGCCCTTGAGGAGTTTGGGGTCGAATGCCTCCAAGCCGACGTTCCACGTGCGTACGAAGCCCTGGCACAGCTTGGCCGACTGGAGGAACTCGAAGACCAGGCCGTAGGCGAGGAGGAACCGGTGGTCCCGGAGAACCGGTGAGGCCGCGCAGCGTTCCGCGAGTTCGTCGAGGTAGCCGATGTCTCCGGACCACTGCGCCCGGGAGAAGCCGAGGGTGGAGTCCCCGGCGGCGTAGACATTGGCACCGAGGCCGCCGACCACCTTCTCGAGTGCGGGAACGATCGTGTCGATCCGGGCGAATTTCGGAGTGAGCCCCTGGATCGAGCAGTGCTTGCACCGGCGTCCGGGGCGCGTTCCCCAGGTGCAGCCGGCGTCCAGAGGGAGCGTGACCATGCGTTTCAGGTCGTAGTGATGGGCGTACCAGACGTCGAACGCCTTGTCGTAGTACCGCTCGAGTTGGTCTTCTATGAGTCCGTAGTCGGGGAGGACGCGGCGGTCGAGCGGATACGTGGGGGCCGGTTGATTGACGACCTGAAGGTGGTCGCGATAGGCGAGCGAAGGGACGCGTTTCAGATCGAGTTGGCCCCGTAACGCGTACAGGAGGCCGAGCATGGTGAAGGGGCCGTTGTTGCCCGTGCTGACGAAATCGACGAGCCGGTGACCGTAATGACCGGTGAGGATTTCGCGGTGGAGGATTCCGGCGTGGTCGTTGCCGAACACGACGACCGCGTCGGGGTTCACCCGCTTGATCTCCGCGGCGACGATGAAAGCCCACAGTGCGGTGGCGGTGTAGACGGTGAACGCCGCCACGTCCGGGGGATCCGCGGCGATGGCGGCGCGGACGTCGTCCCACGGGACATGGCTCAAGTCGAGGTATTTCCAGGAGAGTTCGGGGATGTACTGCTCCTGGTAAGTGATCATCTCGACCAGGCCGGAGTGGGGGTAGACCGTCCCCTCGTTCCGATACCGCTCCTGGCCGTCCACGCCGTCCACCAGGGCACCGCCGCCGGAGTGGCCGCCGCGGTGGGCGGAGGTGAGCGGCAGGGCGAAATACCAGACGGACCGGGGAGCGGAGGCGGGGCGAGGACCGGAGCCTAATCGCGGACCCGAACCGGGTCCGGTAGCGCCGGGCGGAGGGAACGTCCACTGGAACCGACCATCGACGCCGACGACTTCCTCGGTCGGCTCCAAGCTCATCTCCACGACGTCTCCCACCGCTGTCGGTACCAGGAGCGCCCCAGCGTCATCGCCCGCTCGGGGCCCTGTCACGCGCCGTTCCGCTGAGCGGACCCGCCTTCGCGCTCTTCCAGGTGCGTGGCCCGACTCCAGGTGACGTTCCGTCAATTTCCCTCGCGGGCAGCGGTGTTGAGCGACTTCACCGTCACAGCACAGGAAGATCGCCAGGGTTCACCAAGCCGCTCCGGAAGGCGAGGACGACGAGTTGGGCGCGGTCGCGGGCGCCCAGTTTCATCATCGCCCGGTTGATGTGGGTCTTCGCGGTGAGCGGAGAGACGTACAGCCGCTCCCCTATCTCGTCGTTGGAGAGCCCGGCGGCGACCAGGGCCATGATCTCGCGCTCCCGCTCGGTGAGGCAGTCGAGTTGGACCGGGCTGGGCAGTGGGCCCGGGTTCGGCTGGGAGAGGAAGCGGGCGATGAGGCCGCGGGTGGCCTTCGGTGACAGCAGGGCGTCGCCTCGGGCGACGACCCGGATGGCCTCCTGGAGGTCGGCCGGTTCGACACTCTTGCTGAGGAACCCGCTCGCGCCGGCGTGCAACGCGCGCAGGACGTTCTCGTCGAGTTCGAAGGTGGTGAGGATCAACACCCGTACGCCTGCGAGGTCTTCGTCGGCGGTGATGAGCCGGGTCGCCTCGATGCCGTCCAGTTCCGGCATCCGGATGTCCATGAGGATCACGTCGGCGCGGGTGCTGCCCGCGAGGTCGACCGCCTCGCGGCCGGTCGTCGCCTCGCCCACCACCTCCAGGTCCGGCGCCCCGCCGACCAGGACGCGGAAACCGGCCCGGATCAGTGTCTGGTCGTCGGCGAGCAGCACGCGGATCGTCACGTGGGGGTGTCCTGTCGGTCGGGTGCCGCGGGAAGGAAGGCGTCGACGGTGAAGCGGCCGTCGTCGCGCGCGGTGCGGACGCTCCCGCCGACCGAACTGACGCGTTCCCGCAGGCCGATGAGTCCGTGGCCGCAGCCGTCGGTGTCCGGTTCCGGGCGGCCGACGGCGTTCTCGACCAGGATCTTGAGGCCCGCCGGAGTGTAGTCGAGCCGCAGCCGGGCCGCCGGTTCGCTGCCGTGCTTGTGGGCGTTGGTCAGGGACTCCTGGACGATGCGGTAGGCGGCGAGGTCGACCACGGAGGGCAGGGGGCGGGCCTCGCCCCGCTGCCGGTGGTCGACCCGCAGTCCGGCCGCGGCCAGCGAGTCCAGCATCGACGCCAGCCGGCTCAGGCCCGGTGGCGGCTCGGTCGTGGAGTCCGTGCCATCGGCGTCCCGGTCCTCGGAGCGCAACACGTCCAGCACGGTAGATAGTTCGGCCAGTACGGTGCGGGCGGCCTGCCGGACGTGGGCCAGTGCCTCCTCCGCGTCGTCGGGCCGCTCGCGCAGCAGGTGGGCGGCGACGCCGACCTGCACGTTGATGACGGCGATGTGGTGCGCGACGACGTCGTGCAGGTCCCGGGCTATCCGCAGCCGCTCCTCCACGACCCGGCGTCGGGCCTCCTCGTCGCGGCTGTGCTCGGCCTGCCGGGCGCGTATCTCGACGGCCTCCAGGTTGGCCAGCCGGATGCGGGTGGCGTCGCCGACGACGACGGCCAGCGTGCCCCACACCACGATCGCGGCGTTCTGCGGGTCCAGCCAGCTCCGGCCGGCGCCGATGACGACCGCGACGTACACGGTCACGACGGTGATCGTGCCCGTCACCGCGGCGGTCCGTCGGTCGGTGCGGGAGGCGACCGTGTAGGTGCAGATCACGTTCGCGGCGAGCAGCGGGCCCACGAGTGCCGCGTGCAGGTTGAACGCCGCGCCGACCACGGTGACCGCCGCGAAGACGGGCAGCGGCCATCTGCGGCGGGCGGCGATCAGCGCGAACGCAAGCGTCCCCGCGAGGAAGTCCTCGGCGCGCAGCGGGCGTCCGGCGCGGACGGCGAGCAGGATCACGGTGACGACCAGCAGGCCGAAGGCGACGTCCACGGCCTGCGGGTGGGACGTGACACGGCCTCGGATGCGGGACAACCGGTAGTCAGCCATGCGCCGCACGGTATCGAACGCCCGTCCGTGTCCACGTCGTCCGGGCGCGGTACGGACCCCGGTGCCGGTGTACCGCGTCCGCGGTATGCCGGATCCACCGCGTCCGGACGACGTGGACGACGGACCGTGTCGCCCATCGTCTCCGCCATGACCGAACCACCTGGACCCGAGCGCCGACGGTTTCTGCGCACCATGGCCGCGCTCACCGGCGCCGTGACACTCGGGACGACGGCCGGCTGCAAGTCCCCGGGCCCGGACGCGGCCGCCTCCGGCGCGGCCGGTGCCGAATTCGGCGGCCGTACGCTCACGTCCGCCGCCGCGTTGCCGAAACCGTTCACCGTCCCCCTTCCGATCCCCCCGGTGAAGCGCCCGTCCCGGAGCACCGCCGACACCGACTACTACGACGTCACCGCGCGGGAAGCGAGCGTGGAGATCCTGCCCGGCCTGCACACGACGATCATGGGCTACGACGGGATCTTCCCCGGGCCGACGATCGCGGCCCGACGCGGCCGCAGGACCGTGCTGCGCTACCGCAACCAGCTCGGCGTGCCGACGGTGGTCCATCTGCACGGCGGGCACACCCCGTCGGAGAGCGACGGTTTCCCGACCGACCTCGTGCTGCCCGCCACCGGCGGCGCGCGCTTCGCGGACCAGGCCGTCGGCGGTACGGCCACCACCGGCACCCGCGACTACACCTATCCGCTCGACCAGCGGGCCGCGACGCTCTGGTACCACGACCACCGGATGGGCTTCACCGGCCCCCAGGTCTGGCGCGGGCTGGCCGGGTTCCTGCTGCTGACCGACGACGAGGAGCAGGCCCTGCCGTTGCCGCGCGGCGACCGTGACGTCCCGCTGATGATCGCGGACCGCGCGTTCGGCGCGGACGGCGCGTTCGACTACCCGGCGATGGACCCCGACTTGACCAGCATGGCGGGTGTCGACGCCGCGCACATGGCGGGCGCGGCCGGTGACGTCGTCCTCGTGAACGGGGCGCCCTGGCCGGAGTTGGAGGTCGACGCGGCCCGCTACCGGTTCCGTCTCCTCAACGCCTCCAACGCGCGCCGCTATGAACTCGCGCTGGACCCGGCGCCCACGGGCGGCCCCTCGTTCACCCAGATCGGCTCGGACCAGGGCCTGTTGGCAGCGCCGCTGCGGCACACCGTCGTCCCGATCGCACCGGCCGAACGGTTCGACGTGGTCGTCGACTTCTCCCGCTACCCGGTCGGCACCCGGGTGACCCTCACCAACAGGGCGGGCCGGGGCGGCACTTCACGGGTGATGCGGTTCGTGGTCGCCCGCAGGGCGACCGACGACAGTCGGATCCCCGCCCGGCTGTCCACCGTCGAGGCCCTGTCGACCGCGTCGGCGACGACCCGGCCGTGGATGTTCCGCAAGGGCAAGGTCACCAACATGGGCGCGAACACGACCGGTTGGGTCATCAACGGCCGCGAGTTCGACCCACGGCGCATCGACGCGGCTCCGCGCCTCGGCGAGGTCGAGATCTGGCGCCTCGCCACCGACGCCTACCACCCCGTGCACATCCATCTCTCGCCGTTCCAGGTGCTCTCCCGCAACGGCGGCCCGCTCGATCCGGGCGACCACGGGTGGAAGGACACCATCGACCTCCGCCCCAAGCAGTACGCCGACATCGCGATCCGCTTCGACGACCACGCCGGCCGCTACCTCCTGCACTGCCACAACCTCGAACACGAGGACATGGCCATGATGGCGACCTTCGAGACCACCCGCTGAGGAACCCCCGGCACTCAGCCGGGCGACCCGAGGTACTCCCGAACCCGCCCCAGTGGCCACACCTCGCCGATCTTGTGCTTGATGTCGAAGAGGTTCGCCGCGTGGACGCCCGGGTCCCGGTCGCCCACCGCCTCCTCGACCACGATCGGTACGAATCCGTGCTGCATGGCGTCCAGGGCGGTGGCACGGACGCAGCCGCTGGTCGACAGTCCGCCGATGAACAGGGTGTCGATGCCGTCGGCCGTGAGGCGGTCGGCCAGTGCGGTGCCGAAGAAGGCGCTGGGGCACTGTTTCGTGACGGTGAGGTCGTGCGGTGCGGGGGCCAGGCCGTCGATGAACTCACCGAACGGGCTGCCCTCGGCGAACACCCGCAGGACGGGCACCTTGCGCAGGAAGAGACCGCCGTCGGCGCCGTCCGCCCGCAGCAGCACCCGCGTGATGATCACCGGGATCCCGGCCCGGCGCGCGTCGGCCAGGAGGAGCCTCATCGCGTCGGCCGCCGGTTCCACCCCGGCGTAGAGCGGGCAGTCCGGGTCGACGTAGGCGCGGGCGGGGTCGACCAGGATGAGGGCCGGGGACGTGCCGGGGGTGAGCCGGCCGTCGAACCCGGCGCGCTCGTAGTCCTCCTGCGGGGAACCGGTCATGGCGATGTCCTTCGTGAAGTGGCGGACTCCGGTGGGGTGTTGACGGTGGCTGCCTCGGCGGTACGGGATGCCCGCAGCGAAGTGGGGAACGCCAGGCAGACGACTCCCCCGACCACGACGATGCCGGTGAGGAGGAACCCGGTGGCGCGGAGGTTGGCGACGAAGCGGTTCAGCTCGCCGGACGCGAGCACGTTCAGGGTGTTCAGTGTTCCGTCGTAGGCGGCCTGTCGGGCCGGTTCGCTCAGGCCCGTCGTGGTGAACGCGAGGGCGAGGGCCGTGCTGAGCAGATAGCCCACGTTCTGTGTGGTGGAGCGCAGGCCGTTGGCCGTTCCGCGTCGGTCGGCCGGCACGCCGAGCATCAGCGCGCTCGTGCTCGGCGTCATGAACAGTCCGGTGCCGGCCCCGACGAGGAAGAGGAAGGGGGCCACTGCCAAGAACGGCACCACCGTCGTCGAGAGTGTCAGCGAGAAGCCCAGCAGTCCGCACGCGGTCACCGCCATGCCCGTTGTCGTGAGCGTGCGCGGGCTGAAGCGGTCGAACAGGGAACCGGCGGCGGCCGAGGTGATCAGCGTGCCGGCCGCGACCGGGGTCACCAGCACCCCCGCCTCCAGGGAGGTGGCTCCGCCCACCGCCTGTTCGTGCAGCGACGCCAGCAGGACGACGGCGTAGCTGCCGACCGCGTTGGCGAGCACGGCCGCGAGCACCAGGGCGATCGCGCGGGTGCGCAGCAGCGCCACGTCGACCAGGGGGTGCGCGCGCCGGGTCTGGACGACGGCGAAGGCCGTGAACAGCGCGAGGGTGGCGGCGCCGCAGACCCACGGCAGCCAGTCTGCGACGGTTGCCGTGACGCCGGGCGTCAGGGTGAGGACGAGCGCGGTCAGCATCGCCGTGGAGAGCAGCGCGCCCGGCAGGTCGAACGGTTCACGGGCTCGGCCGACCCGCGTTCCGCTCGCCGGGACGGCCAGGACCGAGGCGCCGATCGCGACCAGCCCGATCGGCACGCACACGACGAACAGACCGCGCCAGCCGAGCAGTTGGGTCGCCGCGCCGCCGACGACCGGCCCGGCGACCTGGGCCGTCGCGGCGACGGTGACGTTCCAGCCGAGGGCCCGGCCCAGTGTCCGCGCGGGGAACACGTCGGTCAGCAGGGCCGTGTTGTTGGTGATGACGGCGGCGGCACCGACACCCTGCACGAGTCGGGCCGCGATCAGGAACCCCGCCGACGGGGAGAGCGCCGCGAGCCCGGTCCCGGTGGTGAAGACGACGAGCCCGGCGAGATACAGACCGCGGCGGCCGACGATGTCGGCGATCCGGCCGAAGACGAGGATCAGCGCGGTGGCGACCAGCATGTAGCCGAGCATGATCCACTCGGCCTGCCCGGGCGCCGCCCCCAGCTCCCGGGTGATGGTGGGCAGCGCGACGGCGAGTCCGCTCATGTTGAGGAACACGGCCACCACTCCTACGGCGGTGGCCGCGAACACCCGCCACGGACGTCGACCGACGGTCACGACCGCACGCCCTGCTCCTCCCGCGTGGCCCTCACTCCGCCCGCGACCGCGACTTCATCAGCGGCTGGACGCGGGTGCCGAAGTTCTCCAGTCCTTCCAGGAAGTCGTCGAAGACGAGCATGATCCCCTTGGTGCCCTCGACCTCGCCGACCTCGTCGAGCAGCTTCGCGACGGTCTCGTACGAGCCGACCAGGGTGCCCATGTTGAAGTTCACCGCGCCCTCGGGCAGCACGATGGTCCGGGCGGTGGAGGTGTCGTCGGCGGTGGTGTCCGTCGCCGATTCACCGGCCATGTACGCCAGCGCGGCGTGGTCCGCGTTGTCGTGGTAGTCCTGCCACTTCGCCCGCGCGGCCTCGTCGGTCTCGTCGGCGATGACCATGAAGAGGGAGAGCGCGCCGACGTCACGGCCTGTCTCCGCCGCCGCGTCCACGAGCGAGGCCGTGGTGTCCGACAGCCCGAGCGGGGTGTTGACGCCGCTGCCCAGGATGAAGTTGTACTCGGCGTGCTCGGCGGCGAACCGGATGCCCGTGGGGCTCTGCCCGGCCGCGACGATGTCGATGTGCCCGTCCGCCGGGCGCGGGGAGAGCACGCAGTCGTCCATCTCGTAGAACTCGCCCTTGAAGTTGCTGACGCCCTCGCTCCACAGCTCCTTCATCACGGTGACGTACTCGGCGGCGCGCGCGTAGCGGTTGCCGAAGTGTTCGTCGCCGGGCCACAGGCCCATCTGGGAGTACTCGCCGGGTGCCCAGCCGGTGACGATGTTGATGCCGAAGCGGCCGGGGGCGATGGAGTCGATGGTCGTGGCCATGCGCGCGACGATCGCCGGGGGCAGGACGAGGATCGGGGTGGAGGCGTACAGCTTGATCCGCTCCGTGACGGCGGCCAGGCCGGCCATCAGCGTGAACGACTCCAGGTTGTGGTCCCAGAACTCGGTCTCGCCGCCGAACCCCTTGAGTTTGATCATCGACAGCGCGAAGTCGAGCCCGTGCTCCTCGGCCTTCTGCACGATGGCCTTGTTCAGCTCGAAGCTCGGCTGATACTGCGGCGAACTCTTCGATATGAGCCAGCCGTTGTTGCCGATGGGGATGAAGACGCCGATGTCCATGCAGCTCCTCGTTAGGGGTGGGGCGGGGTGAGTCTGACGGGGTGACAACGCGCGGACATGATCAAGGGGTTCCATACCCGCTGACGAGACCCCGTTCCCCCGGATGCCGAGTATTGTCACCCGAGCGGACAGGGGTGGGACTCCGATGCAACTCGGTCTGGAATGCTGCCTGTTGGGAGCCGTGTGCGAGAGCCGGGGGCAAAGGTGTGAGTCCTGCGCAGCACCGCGTTATGTGAGGCGGGAACGGTAAAATTTACGGTATGAACGCACGTCTGGCTCTGCTCGGCACCGTGGACCCCGGCGTCGCCGAGAGCGAGGTCTTCCGGCTGGCACTGCAGCACGCGGTGGGCGAGCTGGGTGCTCTCGGCGGAGCGATTCATCTGCGCGGCCCGATGTCCGCGCTGCGGCTGGTGTCGTCGACCGGTCTGCCACCCGCCCTCACCCGCCCGTGGGAGATCATCGACCAGGAGGGACCGACGGCCCCGGCCAGGGCCCTGCACCAGGGCAGCGGTGTGTGGGTGCCCGTGTCGGCCGCGCCCACGGATCAGGCCCTGGCCTGGCCCGGCACCGGTCTGGCCGCCGTACCGGTGTCGGGTGGGGACCGCAGCATCGGCGCTCTCACGGTCCTGATGGGCGAGCAGGGCGAGCCCACTCCTCAGCAGTGGGGATTCCTCCGCGACCTGGTCGCCTGGACCGAAGAGCGAATGAGCCAGGCACCGCCGCCCACCGGACCCTCCCAGACGGAGCCGGGCGGCGACCGTGACCGGCTCCGGCAGGCACTGAAGGAGGTCAGCGTCGGTTCGTGGGACTGGAACATCAGGACCGGCGATCTGATCTGGGACGAGGCGGCCCTGGAGCTGTACGGCACCAGGCCTGAGGACTACACCGGCAAGATCGAGAACTGGATGCGGATCGTCCACCCCGACGACCTGGCGCCCACGCTGGACGCGGCCGGGCGGGCGATCCGCGACCACGGCGTGTACGAGGCCGAGTACCGGGTGCGGCGCCTGGACGGCACGTACGGCTGGACGCAGGCCCGCGGCCGGGCGACCTACGACGAGCACGGCGAGCCCCACCGGATGATCGGCGTGGGCTGGGAGAGCAACGAGTCCCGCTCCGCCCGGGACGCGCTCAGCCGCGCTTTGCGCCACATGAGCGACGGCTTCCTCGCGGTGGACGAAGCGTGGCGGATCACCTTTGCCAACCTGGAGGCGGAGCGCACGCTGGGCCTCTCTGAGGAGGAGCTGTTCGGGCGCCTCCTGTGGGAGCTGCCCACGGCGCAGGAGGTTCCCGGCCTGGAGGACCGCTGCCGGAAGGCCGCCGCCGAGGAGACGCCCGTCGGCTTCGACGCCCAGTTGGGGGACGCGGGCCGCCGCTATCACCTGCGGCTGGTCCCGGGTCCCGACGGCGTCACGCTCTACCTCACCGACGTCACGGAGAAGCGGCAGCACGAGGAGGAGCGCCGGGCCTCCGAGCTGGCGGTGGCCCGACGCGCGGTGCGGATGGGCGAGTTGACGGCCGCCCTCGCCAAGGCGACGACCTCGCAGGACGTGGTGGCCGCGGTCGCCCGCCGGGTGCTGCCGCCGTTCGCCGCCGCCGGGCTCCTGGTGCAGGCCGTCGAGGGCGACCGGCTGTACACCGTGGGCGCGGACGGCTACCCGGACCACTTCCTGGGCACCGTCGACGGCCGCGCCCGGACGCCTGGTGAGCCGGGCTGGGACGTGATCGCGTCCGGTCAGCCGTTGTTCCTCTCCTCGGTCGAGGAGTACGCCGCCCGCTATCCCGAGCTGGCCGCCAGACCGGAACGGGCGGGGAAAGAGGCGTGGGCGTTCCTTCCGCTGACCGCGTCAGGGAAGACCTTCGGCGTCTGCGTAGTCGCCTTCGAACGCGCCCGTCGGCTCACCGACGAGGAACGCACCCTGCTGTCCACGATCAGCGCCCTCGTCGCCCAGGCCCTGGAGCGGGCCCGGCTCTACGACGCCGAGCACACCCGGTCCCGCGAACTCCAGCGGAGCCTGCTCCCCCGGGCCCTGCCCGAGCTGCCGGCGTGCACCGCGGCCGCCCGCTATCTGCCCGCGGGGCAGGGCATGGACGTGGGCGGCGACTGGTACGACATCATCCCGCTCTCCGGTGGCCAGGTGGCCCTCGTCGTGGGCGACGTCATGGGCCACGGCCTCCCGGAGGCGGCGACGATGGGCCGCCTGCGCACCGCGCTGCACACGCTCGCCGACCTGGAGCTGCCGCCCGACGAGATCATGAGCCACCTGAACGAACTCGTCGCCGGCATGGGCGAGGAGTCGTACGTGACCTGTCTGTACGCGCTCTACGACTCGACGACCCAGATCTGCTCCATCGCGGGGGCCGGGCATCCGCCACCGGCGGTGGTCCATCCGGACGGCACCGTGCACTTCCCTCAGCTGTCGGCCGACCCGCCCCTCGGCGCGGCGGAACCCCCTTTCGAGACAGTCGAGTTGAAGGTGCCCGAGGGCAGTCTCCTCGTGCTGTACACCGACGGTCTGGTGGAGTCGTCGAAGCGCGAGATGGACGAGGGCATGGCGGACCTGGCCCGGCTCCTGCGCTCGGCGCACCGGACCGAGTCCGGCGAGGAGGCGGACCTGGAGGAACTCTGCGACACCCTCACGGCGGGCCTGCTCCCCGCCGAGCAGTCGACGGCCGACGACGCCGCCCTGCTGGTCGCCCGGCTGCACGCCCTCACCAGTGACAACATCGCCTCCTGGCCGCTGCCCGAGGATCCACGGGCAGCCGGTCAGGCCCGCCGTCACGTCCGGGAGCAGTTGCGCACCTGGGGCCTGGAGGAACTGGCCCCGACCACGGAACTCCTGGCCAGCGAGCTGGTCGGCAACGTCGTACGCCACGCCAAGGGCCCGGTCAGCCTGCGCCTCCTGCACGGCGCCGAGCTGATCTGCGAGGTCTTCGACGGCAGCCTGACGATGCCCCGGATCCGCCGCGCCACGGAGACGGACGAGGGCGGTCGCGGACTGCAACTGGTCACCGCCCTCACCCAGCGCTGGGGCACGCGCTACACGCCGACGGGCAAGTGCATCTGGACGGAACAGGCACTGAGCGCTCCCGCGGGTCGGCAGGAACTCCCGGACGACGCCTTGGAGTTGATGTTCCCGAACGTGGAGGACTTCACCGGGAATCTCGACGCGCTGCCTTTCGGGGACGAGGACTGACGTGGTCGACCCTCGCCCGGCACACGGCGGTCACGGGCTCAGGCCGAGAGGGTCTGTAGCGGTAGTTCGACGATCGCGTACGCGAGGAGCGCGCAGGGCACCGCTGCCGCCAGCGTGAGCGCGCGCTCCCGGTGCGTGCGGGCGAGGAGCAGCGGGAGAAGGACGAACACCGTGCCGCAGACCCAGGCCTGCGGCACGTGGTGGAGGACCCGGGCGTACATCAGCCCCTCCATCCCGAAGAGCCCGGCGAACGCGGCCGGTCCGGCGATACGGCTCCACGCGCGCGTACCGTGTCGCCACGCGTGCGCCGCGACCCCGAACAGCGGTCCCGCCACGCACGCCATGCCCAGCCAGACGAGCGGGAAGTACAGGGAACCCATGCCGTCGCGCCCGAACTCGGCATAGCCGTAGTACCCGACGACGAGCCCGACTTCCGCGCACAGCCCGGCTGTTACGGCCCTCAGCACCGCGCCCCGCCCGGCGAGCAGCGCTCCGGCGACGAACGCGGCGGCCGACCAGACGGCGCCCGAGTTGGCGAGCTGGTTCCAGGCTCCCGGGAGCCATCCCTGGGCGAGGTTGGTGAGCACGCCGAACAGCAGCCCGCCGACGGTCGCCACCGTCGCGGCGGCCCCCGCACCGAGACTCCCGCCCTCTTCCGCCAGGTCGTCCGGGATCACCGTCGCCGCCATGCCACCCTCCACGGTCACGCTCGCTCGTGCCGCACCACGTGTGCGTCGCGACGGACTATACACACCACGTATACGTGCGGTGTATAGCCGCCGCTCCGGGCGACCCGGTGCCAGGCGAACAGTTCACGGAGGGCGACCGTGCAGACGGCCGGCTGGACGGCCGGGATCATGGCGTCGAACCACATGCCCACGGTCCCGCGCTCGCCATGGACGGCGAGCGCGGGACCTTTGCCGGTCGGCTCAGCGAGCGGTGAGCTTCCACAGGTGGTCGGCGGTGCCGTTGTCGGACCACTGGAGGACCTGGGCGCCGGAGGTGGTGCTCATCTGGTCGACGCCGAGCAGGAGCCCGCTGTTGTAGTTGGCGATCTTGGCGTAGCCGTCGCGGGCCGGGATGACCTGCCAGAGGTGGTCGGCGGTGCCGTTGTCTCCCCAGATCAGGGCGGTGCCACCGTCGCTGGTACCCGCGTTGGTGATGCCGAGCAGCAGGCCGCTCTTCTGGTTGACGATCTTGTAGAGGCCCTGGCCCGCGGCCACGAGGGTCCAGTTCTGGTCGGTGCCGGTGGTGGACGTGGCCTGGACGACCGAAGTGCCTTGTGCGGTGGCCGCGTTGAGGGTGTCCAGGGCGAGGCCGCTGTTCTTGTTGGTGATCTGGTAGCGCCCGGCCAGGGACGTCGAGGTACCGCTGGGGGTGATCGTCAGGTGGTAGCCGTCGGCGGCGTTCATCGTGACCGGCACGGTGATGGAGCCGTTCGAGACGGCGTAGTCCGCGTCGGAGACGGTGATCGGGCCCGGGGAGGCGGTGGTGCGGCCCGTGTCGGGGCTGTACTCCAGCTTCACGTGGACGGTGCTGCCGTAGGCCGACAGCGAGGAGAGCCCGTTGACCGTGACGGCGCAGGAGCCGGTGCAGCCGCCGGCGATGACGCTGATCTGGTTGCCCGCGCCGTTGAGGGAGGCGAGACCGTCGATGCCGGTCTGCGCGGGCGGTGTGGTGGTGAGCATGTTCCCGGACATGGCGCCGTACCACTTGTACGTCCAGTAGGAGCCGTTGGGCGAGCCGCCGGTGTCGGTCAGGGTGTCGCCGAGGGTGCCGTAGTGGTTCCAGAAGGCCAGCTCGGCGTCGCGGACGCCCGCGCGCTCGAACTTGGCGGCGTAGCCGATGAGGGCACCGGAGTCGCCCATTTCGGTGGGCGTGCCGTACTCCTCGATATCGATCGGACGCGGGCTGATACCGAGGCTGCTCTCCAGCGAGCGGTAGGCCGCGACATGGGCGGCGATGCCGGAGCTGCCCTGGAGCTCGTGCCAGGCGATGACATCGGGGACCGTGCCGCTGGCCTTGGCGTCGGTGAGGAAGGTGGTCATCCAGGACTGGTTCCACACCGAGTAGCTCGGACCCTGGATCGGGGTGGTGGTGTCCTTGGTGCGGACCTCCTTGAACGTGCGGGCCCAACCGGCGTCGAATGCACCGGCGTTGGTGGTGTCCCAGGTCCAGTCCGGCTCGTTCCACAGCGCGTACGCGCTGATGTTGGTGGCACTGGATGCCTTCACCGCGGCGACCTGCTGGTCGACCGCCGACAGCCAGTTGCTCCAACTCACCCACTGGTAGGGGAAGTTCGGGTACCAGTCCGGCATCCGTACGACGACCTTGGCACCCGCTGCCGCGGCCTTCGGGGCGACGACCAGGGCGTCGCCCGCGGGGGCGGGCTCTCCGTTGGGGAGCTGGCTGCCGCCGGGCGCCATCTGGACGAACGTGTTGGGCTTCAGGGCCTGTACGAGGCTGTCGGTGGGGGTGCTCGCACTGGCGAGGCCGTAGAGGCTGCCCGTGCCGACGTGGGTGACGGAGCGCAAGGTCTGCGCGGCGTTGACGACCAGGGTGGTGGACGACGTGGGGCTCGCCTGGGCGGGTGCGCCCGTCAGGGCGAGGGCGGTGGCGGCCAGGGCGGCGGCCGTCACGGCGGCGCCGACGCGGCCGAGGGGCGCTCTGGAACGGTGACGGTGGCTCAGGTACGACATCAGCGGCTCTCCTGAGGAGGGAGGGGGACTTCCAGGTGCGGTGAGGAGTCGGCTCGGGGAGCGGCCGACCGATTGCGTGGGGTCACAGTCCTGCGTGGGGCGTGAACGGGGCCACGGCGGAGCGCGGGCCCGCCCGACCGGCGGGCCCGGGACGGTCTGCACCGTGGATCAGTCCTTGACCGCGCCGGCGGTGACGCCCGCGGCCACATAGCGCTGGGCGAGGACCAGGAGGACGGCGGCCGGGATCGACGCGACGACGGCGGTGGCCATGATCGCGTTCCACTCCTGGTTGTTGTTCCCGATGTACTTGTAGATGCCGAGCGTGATGGGCCGCCAACTGCCGCCGCCGTCCAGGGTGTTGGCGAAGACGAAGTCGGACCAGGCCCACAGGAAGCTGAACAGCGACACGGTGACCACCGCGTTGCGGCTGACCGGCAGCACCACGGACCGGAAGGTGCGCCAGGTGCCGGCGCCGTCGATGCGGGCCGCGGAGATCAGTTCGCCGGGGATGCCCGACATGAACGCGGTGAAGATCATCACGCCGAACGGCACGGCGATGGTGGAGTCCGCGACGATCAGCCCCCACCAGGAGTTGAGCAGGCCGTAGTCGAGGAAGATGCCGTAGAAGCCCATCGCCATGACGATGCCCGGGATCATCTGGGCGACCAGCAGGGCGAGTCCGAGGCTTCCACCGCCGAGGGGGCGCAGTTTGGCCAGGGCGAAGCCGGCCGGGGCGGCGAGGACCAGCGTGAGGGCGACCGTGCCCAGGCCGATGAGCAGGCTGGTGCCGAGGTAGGGCAACTGGTCGTTCAGGACGGCACGGTAGCCCTCGAAGGTGGGGTGCAGGGGCAGCAGGTCGGGCGGGGACTTGCGCATGTCCTGCTGCGGGGTGAGGGACACGTTGATCATCCAGTACACCGGGAACAGCATCACGGCGGTCAGCAGGACACCGATGACGGTGTAACGGCGCTTTCCCGTACGGGACTTCATGCTTCCTGCCTCCTCTGGACGCGGATGTAGAGCAGGCCGAAGACGAGCGCGATGAGGATGAGGATGTTGCCGACGGCCGCGCCGGGGCCGAACTTCGGCAGCAGCGTGCCGAAGCCGAGCTGGTACGACCAGGTCGCGAGGGTGGACGACGCGTCGCCCGGACCGCCCTTGGTCATGATCCAGATCAGGTCGAACACCTTGAGCGTGTAGACCAGCCCGAGGAGCAGGGTGATCGCCGACACCGGGCGGAGCAGCGGGAAGGTGATCCGGCGGAACTGCTGCCAGGCACCGGCCCCGTCCAGGGACGCCGCCTCGTACAGCTCACCGGGGATGTTCTGGAGTCCGCTGTAGAGGATGACGAGGTTGAACGGGATGCCGATCCAGATGTTCGCGATGACGACCGAGGTCAGCGCCCAGTCCGGCGAGTTGAGCCAGTCCACCGGGGACACGCCCACGAAGTGCAGGGCGTAGTTGATGACACCGGACTCGCTGTTGAACATCCACGACCAGGTCGACGCCGACACGATCAGCGGCAGCAGCCAGGGGATCAGGAACAGGGCGCGCAGGGTCCCGGCGAGCCGGAAGTGCCGGTTGAAGAAGACGGCGAGGGCGAGCCCGGCCACGTACTGGAACGCGATCGACGCGAAGGTGAAGATCACGGTGTGGCGCATGGCCGGGCCGAACGTGGGGTCGTCCAGGACGGTCCTGAAGTTGTCGAGGCCGGAGAAGGGCGCGTCCCCCTGCACGAACGACCGGACGGTGTAGTCGCGCAGGCTCAGATCGAGGTTGCGGTAGAGCGGATAGAGGTAGAAGGCGGCGAGGTAGACGACCAGCGGGGCGATGAAGGCCAGCGCGGTGAGCCGGCTGCTACGGCGCTGTCGGCGCCGCAGGTCCGACGCGTCCGTCCGATGTCCGGTGCCGGTCGCCCCGGACCTGGCCGGGGACCGCTGCGAGCGGCGGTCGACGCGGGCGATGGTCATGCGTACTCCTGGATGCGGGTGGCGTGTTCGGACGGACGCGATGGCGACGCGCTTTCCGGAGGGGTGCGGGAGTCGGAGGTGTCAGCCCTTGCTCGCGGCCGTCTGAGCGGAGTCGAGGGCCGCCTGCGGGCTCTTGCCGCCCGACAGGGCGTTCTGCACGGCGGTCCACAACGGCTGGGAGATCGTCGGGTACTTGGTGCCCAGACCGTCGCTGGTGCGGCCGCGCGCCGCCGCCACCGCGCCGACCCACGGCTTCAACTCCGGGTTCTGCTTGACCTGTTGGGCCTGCACCTCGGCGGTGGGTGCCACGTACGTCAGGGTCGTGTCGGTGGCCAGCAGGTTCGTGGAGTTCGTCAGACAGGTGACGATCTTCTTGCTGACGTCGTAGCGGGAGGAGTCCTTCTGCACGGGGACGGTGACGAACTCGCCGCCGGTCGGCACCGGCGCCGAACCGCCGTTCTGCCCGGGGATGTTGACGATGCCGTAGGCGAAGCCGGCCTTGTCCGCGTTGCCGAGCTGCCAGGTGCCGTTCTCGCTGAACGCGTAGTCGCCGGTGGCGAACTCCTGCCAGCTGGTGGTCTGGGTGTTCTGGAGGACGTCCTTCGGCGCGTATCCCGCGTCGACCCACTGCTTCCACAGCGACAGCGCGGCCACGCCCTTGGCCGAGTCGAGCTTGGTCAGCTCGCCGCCCGCGCCCCAGAACCAGGGCAGGAACTGGAAGCTGCCCTCCTCCGTGTTGATCGCGGAGAAGGTGATGCCCTTCTTGCCCGCGGACTTGACCTTCTTCAGTGCCGCCGTGAGCGAGGCCCAGTCCTTGATGGACGCGGGGTCGACGTGGGCCGCGGTCAGGATCTTCTTGTTGTAGTAGAGCGCGAGGGTGTTGGCGCCGATCGGCACTCCGTAGGAGGCGTTGTCGATGACGCCGGCGCCGAGGATGTTCTTCTGGATCGACGACGTGTCGAGGCCGAGTTCGCTGGTCTTGTTGAGGATGCCCGCCTCGACGAGCGTGGAGACGACCGGGTTGTCCACCAGCATGACGTCGGGGGCGTTGCCCTGCTGGGCGGCGAGCAGCGCCTTGTTGCCCAGGTCCGTGGTGTCCATGCTGGTGCGCTTGACCTTCACCCCGGCGTCGGTGCCGCACTTGGTGACGAGCTTGCCCCACGCCGAGGACGCGTCGAACTGCGGGTACGGGTCCCAGAAGTTGTACGTCCCGCCGGTCTTCCCGGAACCGGAGGCGGAGGAGTCGGAACCGCCACCGCAGGCGGCGACAGCGGTGAGCGCGCCGACGGCGGCGATGGCGGTGAGGAGGGTGCGGCGGGTGTTTCTCACGGTGACCTCGTTGTCTTGGTGCGGCTCGTAGGAAGGGGAGTGCGGGGGGAGGGTGAGAAGCGGGGGGAAGGTGGTGGCTGTGGAGGGCTCAGGAGGTGGGCAGCCAGACGCGCATGCTGCCGTCCTGGCGGTTGGCCCACGCGTAGTAGGGAATGGCGGTGAGTTCGACCGGCGCACCGTCTGATTCCGGTGCCTCGCTCTCGGCGGAGGTGTACGGCCACCAGCCCGCGTCGGGGATGCGGCGCCGCCGGCCGACTGCCGTCACCGTGGTCACCCCGCCCAGCAGGTCGGGACGGTGCCGCACGGTGAGCGGACCGGTGCGGTCCAGGACGATGTCGTCCAGTCCGCCGCCGGGGTTGTCCACCTGCTCCAGGCAGTAGACGAGCGGCCCTCGCTCGATCGCCGCGCAACCGCGCACGGCGTCCACGCGGGGGTCGGCCGCGGTCAGGCGCGGCGCGAGGGCGAGTTCGAGGACGACCCGGTCGCCGGGGGCCCAGGTGCGCTCGAGCCGTAGCCAGCCGTCGGCCACGGGGGCGTCGGTCTGGTCGTACTCCGTGTCCCCGCACCGCACCCGGTACTCGGCGCACCACTGCGGGACGCGCAGCGAGAGGGTCCAGGGGCGGTCGGCCGGGGTCTCCTCGACGGTCAGGCCGATCGCGCCCTGCCACGGGTACTCGGTCTCGACGCGCACCGCGACCGAGGTGCCGTCGAGGTCGCCCGTGTAGCGACCGGCGGTGTACTGGTGGATCTGGAGGCCCCCGGGGTCGCTGGTGGCGAGGTAGTGCTCCAGCGAGGCCAGCAGCCGCATCACGTTCGGCGGGCAGCAGGCGCAGCGGAACCAGCGGGTGCGGCGGGCGGACTGGTCGCCGCCGGGGTCGGTGTGGCCGTCGCGGACCTGGAGCGGGTTGACGTACAGCCAGCTCTCGCCGTCCAGGGACACTCCGGCCAGGAAGCCGTTGTACAGGGTGCGTTCGATCAGGTCGGAGTAGCGGGCCTCGCCGGTGAGCAGGGCCATCCGCCAGCTCCACTGGACGGAGGCGATGGCCGCACAAGTCTCGCAGTACGCACGCTCGTTGGGGAGTTCGTACGGGTCGCCGAAGTCCTCCTCGTCGTGATGGGCGCCGAGGCCGCCGGTGAGATGGGTCTTGGTCGAGGTCATCGCCCGCCACAACCTCTCCCCCACCGACCGGAGTTCGGCGTCCCCGGTCTCGGTCGCGAGATCGGCGGCGGCCGCCAGCAGGTACAACTGCCGTACGGCGTGGCCTTCCACGGTGTCCGCCTCGCGCAGCGGCACCCGGTCCTGGCAGTACGCCTCGCCGCCCAGCAGACCGTGGCCGAAACGGTCGACGAAGTAGCCGGCCAGCTCGAGGTAGCGGCGCTCGCCGGTCTCCCGGTACAGCTCCACCAGGGCGGTCTCGACCTCGGGGTGGCCGTCGATGCCGTCGATCTCCTTGCCGCTGCCGGGGAGGCCGAAGACGGAGTCGATGTGGTCAGCGAACTTCCTTGCCACGTCCAGGAGTTGGGGACGGCCGGTGGCCCGGTGGTGGGCGACGGCCGCCTGGATGAGATGACCGGCGCAGTACAGCTCGTGACCCCAGCGCAGGTCCTTGTACCGCTCGCCGCCCTTGAGCAGTTGGAACCAGGTGTTGAGGTAGCCGTCGGGCTGCTGCGCGTCGGCGACGAGGGCGACGATGCGCTCGACCTCGGTCTCCAGCCCGGCCGATGGCTCCTGGGCCAGCTGCCAGGACGCGGCCTCCAGCCACTTGTAGACGTCCGTGTCCACGAACGGGTACGCGCCCCGGAACTCGCCCTCGACCGCGCCCGCCGCCAGCCTCAGGTTGTGCAGATTGCCCGCGGACTCCAGCAGTTCGGGGCCCTGCGGGAGCGAGATCCGCGCGTTCACCTCGCGGCGGATGCTCCAGAAGCCGGCGCGTACCTCGACCGCGGCAGGCGCGAGTGCGGCCTTGGCGCCCGGTCCGAGGCGGACCGGGCCTGGGAGAGTGTCTGCCGCTTCGGACGGGGCCGGGGCCGAGGAGGAAAGCGCGGTGGAACGTGGGCGGGGCATGGCTCTCCGAAGAGGTAGGTGGGAAGCGAGTCGGGAAGCCGGCGCGCGACGAGCGTCAGGGCGTCCCTGAGATCGGACGAGCGTTGCTCCGTCTCTCGAACCCGCTGAGGAAAACGTTTTTCTGCCCGGAAAGGTAGGAACGGGTCCGAGTGCGCGTCAAGAGGTGCGACAAACAATTTCTCTGCTGGGTCGGGTCTGGCCAGCCGCCGCGAACGATGCCAGGATGCAGCTGACGACGTCATCTAGGAAAAGGATTGCGCGTGACCGCCGTTCCAGATCTTCCGCCCACCGGGCGGGCGAAGCTCACCGACGTGGCAAGACTGGCCGGTGTCAGTGTCGGGACAGCCTCAAAGGCGCTGAACGGCAGTGGCAGCATGCGCCCGGAGACCCGGCAACGGGTCCTGGACGCCGTCGAAGAACTGGACTTCCGGCCCAACCAGCAGGCGCAGAGCCTGCACACCGGCCGCAGTTGGACCGTCGGGCTGATGACGACCGACGGCATCGGCCGCTTCAGTACACCCGTCCTCCTCGGGGCCGAGGACGCGCTCGGCGCCGGAAAGATCTCCGTGCTGCTGTGCGACACCCGCGGCGACGCCATCCGCGAGCAGCACCACCTGAGCAATCTCATGGGGCGCCGGGTGGACGGCATCATCGTGACCGGCCGAAGGACCGATCCGCGCCCGCCGCTGAAAGGCGTCGAGCCGATACCGACGGTCTACGCGCTCTCGCCGTCCACCGACCCGGAGGACATCTCCGTCGTGTCGGACGACCGGAGCGGAGCCCAGCTGGCCGTCGAGCACCTGCTGGCCACCGGCCGCACCCGCATCGCGCACATCACCGGCCCGGCCCACCACGCGGCCGCCCGCGACCGGGCCCACCACACCCTCGAACTGCTCAAGCGCTCCGCCGCGGAACTCGCCACGGGCCGCGTCCACTTCGGGGAGTGGAGCGAGGCCTGGGGCCGCCGCGCCGCCGACGCGGTACTGCGCACGGCACCCGACACCGAGGCCTTCTTCTGCGGCAACGACCAGATCGCACGCGGTGTCACGGACGCGCTGCGTGAACGCGGGGTGAGCGTGCCCGCCGACATCGCCGTGGTCGGCTACGACAACTGGGACGTCATGGCCCTGGCCTCGCGGCCGCCCCTCACCACGATCGACACGAACCTGGCCGAGGTCGGCCGGCAGGCAGCCCTGCTGCTGCTGGAAGCCATCGGCTCCAAGCCGGCGCCCGGCCTGCACACCGTTCCCTGCCGTCTCGTCGTCCGCGAATCCACCTGAGCCGTTGAGGACGGGTCGGGGACGGCCGAGCACGTCGGGATGCCCCATCCCTCCCCCTGAGCAGGGTGTTGCAGGAATCCGCAGCATCCGCCCTCGACACCGGCCCGATCAGCGCGGCTCGGCCATGGTGCGGCGGACGACGAGGTGCGGAGCGAGGACGACCTCCCGGGGCTCGGTACGGCCCTGGTCGAGGCGTTCCACGGCGGCGGCCACCGCGTAGCGCGCCTGTTCCTCCGCTCCCTGGCTGACCGTGGTCAGGTCGAAGCAGCTCAGGCGGGAGAGCCTGTCGTCGTCGTATCCCGCGACGGACACCTCGCCGGGGACGGAGACACCCGCGCGGGCGAGACCGGCCAGGACACCGATCGCGCTCTGGTCGTTGAACGCGACCACGGCGGTGGGCAGTTCGCCCGCGTCGAGGAGGTGGCGGGCGGCGCGCTCGCCGGCCGCCTCGGTGTTGTCACCGCGCAGCACGCTGATGTGCGCGTCCAGTCCGTGGCGCCGCATGGCCGTGCGGTAGCCGCGACGCCGGTCGGTGGCGATCACACCCTTGCCGCCGTCGACGTACGTGATCGCGCGGTGCCCGAGCGCCACCAGCCGGTCGACTATCTGCCCCACGCCGTCGTCGTCCGCGGTGCGCACCACGTCCAGCTCCCCGTCCTCGATACGCCGGCCCACGACGATGACGGGGGCCTTGCCGTCGAGCGCGGCGAGCGTGTCGACGGGGGCGGTCGGGCCGAGCAGGATCAGCGCCTCGCTGCGGAAGGCCAGCAGCGTCTCGACGGCCGTGCGCTCGTCGCGGGTACGGGTCTGGGTGCTCAGGACGAGGTCGTAACCGACCTCCTCGGCGGCCGAGTGCAGATGCTCGACCAGGTCCGCGTGGAAGGGGCTGTGGATGTCGACCATGACACCGAGCATCCGGGTGCGCCTGCTGGCCAGCAGGCTGGCGGTGCGGTCCACCTGGTAGCCGAGGTCCGCGGCGGCCTTCAGGACACGTTGCCGTGTGCGTTCACTGGGGCCCGCCACACCGCGCAGCACGAGGGAGACGGACGCGGTGGACACACCTACGCGTGCCGCCACGTCCTCCAGTCGTGGGCGCTTCTTCGCGGCCGCCCGGCGATGTTCCGCCCCGTCCTCCACCTGCGCCTCCCGGCCGCAATCTTCTCGCGCAACGCCCTTGACACGCTCTCGAAACGAGTCGATAGTACCAGGAATTAAAGCGCTTTAAATTGTCCTGATGTTCCGACGAAGACCGTTGGCGCGTCGCCCGCGATCGGCGGGGACACCCGCTCACCGTCGACGCCGCCCACAAGGCGGACAAGCGGTCACGGCCGACGCGTTCGGCCGCCACGGCTCCCTGTGAGCCACTCCGATCCTCCAAACCGAATCCCCGACCCTGGCCCTGGCCCATCAAGCAGCCGCGGACCTACCGCCCTGCTACCTCTTTCAGTCGCACAGCGAGGTGCACGAACCATGAGCCGTACATCCCTCCCCCGCTCCCGCAGAGTCCTCCCTGTCGTGGCCGCCGCCACCGTGGCCGCCCTCGCCCTCGCGGGCTGCTCCAGCAGCTCCGGCGGCAAGAAGTCCGACGAGTCCGCGGGCAACGTCTCCGCGGGCAAGGCGACCACTCCGCGTATGACGATCGCGATGGTCACCCACGCGCCCTCCGGCGACACCTTCTGGGACACCATCCGCAAGGGCGCGCAGGCAGCCGCAGCCAAGGACAACGTCCGGCTCATCTACTCCAACGACGAGACGGCCGCCGATCAGGCCAACCTGGTGCAGAACGCGATCGACCAGAAGGTCGACGGCATCGCGGTCACCCTCGCCAAGCCCGACGCCATGAAGGCCGTCGTCGCCAAGGCCGAGCAGGCCGGCATCCCCGTCGTGGGCTTCAACGCCGGGCTGAGCGAGTGGAAGAAGCAGGGCCTGCTGTCCTTCTTCGGGCAGGACGAGGCCGTCTCGGGTCAGGCACTCGGCACCAAGCTCAACTCCACCGGCGTCAAGCACACGTTGTGCGTGATCCAGGCCCAGGGCGACATCAACCTCGAACAGCGCTGCGCCGGCGTGAAGAAGACGTTCAGCGGCAAGACCGACATCCTCTACGTCAACGGCACGGACATGCCGTCGGTGAAGTCGACGATCACGGCCAAGCTCACCCAGGACAAGACCATCGACGACGTGGTCACGCTCGGCGCCCCGTTCGCCCTCACCGCCGTGCAGTCCGTGTCCGACGCGGGCAGCAAGGCGAAGGTCGCCACGTTCGACCTCAACAAGGACCTCATCTCCGCCATCGAGAAGGGCACGATCCAGTTCGCGGTCGACCAGCAGCCTTACCTTCAGGGCTACTTGGCGGTCGACTCGCTGTGGCTCTACAAGAACAACGGCAACTACAGCGGCGGTGGTGAAGCCCCCGTGCTCACCGGTCCCGCCTTCGTCGACAAGACCAACGTGAACACCGTCGCCGAGTTCGCCGCGAAGGGCACTCGGTGATGAGTATGACCCAGCATG
>NZ_JAENRY010000110.1 GCF_016612545.1 Streptomyces sp. MBT65
CGGTGTGGTCGGCAGGGGCGGGCGCCGTACGGTCGTGATCCGCGCCCTGGTGTGGATCGTACGGCGGCGGACTCAGCTCCGGCCGGTGGCGCCGGACGACACGGGCGCGTGCTCCCCTCTGCCGGACTCGTCCGGGGTTTCGGCCAGCAGATGGCGCAGGCGCTCACCCTCGACGTCGACGTTGGGCAGCGCCCGGTCCAGCCAGCCGGGTAGCGCCCAGGCGCGGCGGCCGAGCAGGGTCATGACCGCGGGCACGAGCGTCATCCGGACGACGAAGGCGTCGAAGAGGACGGCGGAGGCGAGGCCCAGGCCGATCGACTTGATGAGCGCCACGTCGTCCAGCAGGAACCCGGCGAACACGGAGATCATGATGACCGCGGCGGCCGTGACCACCCGGGCGCTGTACCGGAAGCCCGCGATCACCGCCTCCGTGGGGTCGGCCCCGTGGACGTACTCCTCACGCATCCGGGTCACCAGGAACACCTCGTAGTCCATGGCGAGCCCGAACACCACGCCGATCATGAAGATCGGCAGGACGCTCACGATCGGCGAGGTCTGGTCGACGCCGAACAGGTCCGCCAGCCAGCCCCACTGGAACACCGCGACCACCACACCGAGCGTGGCGAGCACGCTGAGCAGGAAGCCGAGGGCCGCCTTGAGCGGGACCAGGATCGAGCGGAAGACGAGCAGCAGCAGGACCAGGGCCAGGCCGACGACCACGCCCAGGTAGGGGATCAGGGCGCCGCTGAGCTTGTTGGACACGTCGATGTTAAGCGCGGTCGTGCCCGTGACCATCAGTTCGGCACCGGTGTCGGACTTCAGCGCCGGGCCCCGGTCGCGGATCTCGGAGACCAGGTCGACGGTGGCCTGACTGCTGGGGGAGCTCTTCGGTACGACGGAGATCAGGGCCACGTCGCCGCTCTGGTTGAACACCGCGTGGCGTACGGCGGCGACGTCGGTCATCTTGCCGAGCTGGGTCACCGCGTCCTGCGCGGCGCTCTTGGCGTCGCTGCCGCCCCGGCCGTCGACGACCACGGTCAGCGGGCCGTTGTAGCCGTCGCCGAAGCCCTTGGTGATCGTGTCGTAGGCGATCCGCTCGCTGGTGCCCGGCGAGGACGTGCTGTCGTCGGGCAGGGCCAGGCGCATCGACAGCGCGGGGATGGCCAGGACACCGAGCCCGACGACGGAGACGACCAGCATCTTCAGCGGGTTTCGGGTCACGAACCGGGCCCAGCGCACGCCCGTCGTCTCGCCCTCGCCGCGCTCCTGGACCGCGCGCATCCGGCGGCTGGTGAACCGGCTGCCCATGATCCGCGTCCCGGCGAAGCCCAGCACCGCGGGCAGCAGGGTCAGCGCGATCAGTACGGCGACGACGACCGCGAAGGCGGCGCCCAGACCCATCGTGGTCAGCATGCTGATGCCGATGATGCTCAGACCGGCCAGGGCGATGACGACGGTGAGACCGGCGAACACCACCGCGGAACCGGCGGTGCCCAGCGCGCGGCCCGCGGCCTCCTCCGGTTCGTGGCCGTCCCGGATCTCGCTGCGGTACCGGGAGACGATGAACAGGGCGTAGTCGATGGCCACCGCCAGGCCAAGCATCAGCGCCAGCGTCGAGGCGGCCGAGCTGAGGTCGAAGAACGCGCTCGCGACCGTGATGGCGGCGACCGCCGTCCCGACCCCGAAGATCGCCGTCAGCAGCGGCAGCCCCGCCGCGAGCAGCGACCCGAAGGTGATGACGAGCGCCACGGCCGCGATCAGCAGACCGATCAGCTCGGTGCTGCTGCTGCCCGCCTTCTCCTGCACGGCGTTGCCGCCCAGGCTGACCGCGAGGCCGGCCTTCTCGCCCTTGTCGGCCACGGAGTGCAGCGCGTCGCGCGCCGCGTCGCTGACGTCGGGCTGGGTGACCTTGTAGGTGACCTGGGCGTAGGTGATGGTGCCGGACTTGCTGATCAGGCCGCTCTGGTACGGGTCGCTGACGTTCGCGACCTGGGGCGCCTTCTTCAGGTCGGCGATCAGCGACTGGACCTCGGCCTTGTCGGCGCCGGACGCGAGCGTGTGCCCGACCGGTGCCTCGAACACCACGCGGGCGGTGGCGCCCGAGGCCGACGCCTGCGGGAACTCCTTCTCCAGCAGGTCGATCGCCTTCTGCGACTGCGTGCCGGGGAGGCTGAAGCTGTCGGAGGTGCTCGTCGTGACGTTCATGGCACCGATGCCGACGACCGCCAAGGCGGCGATCCACAGCATCAGGACGAGCCTTCGGCGCCGGAACGAGAACCGGCCCAGCCGGTAGAGGAAGGTGGCCATGGGGTACTCCCACCAGGTTCGACAGAAAGTGGAGGGCCTGCGCGACCCACGCCTTGACGCTATGAGCGGCTTTCCTCGAGTCCGCAGCACCGGGGAAGTGAAAACGGCCGGCGTGACTAGTACCGGGGTACTAGACCCTCTCCACCCTCCAGAGCAGAAGGGCCCCACTCTTCAGTGCGGAAGTGCGCCGTGATCCTCCCCATACGAATCCGGAACAAGAGCCGGTTATGGTGACCAGGCGAATCGAAAAGGGACAGAACCGGCGGAGGACACCGTGTCGGACGAAGGGCGTCGCATCGCCGGGCGCTACCGGCTGACCGAGCGGATCGGCCGGGGCGGCATGGGCACCGTCTGGCGCGCCGACGACGCGGTGCTCGGCCGCCAGGTCGCGATCAAGCGGCTCCACGACCGGCCGGAACTCTCCGCCGACGAACTCGCCACCCTCTACGAACGCACCCGCCGCGAGGCCCGCAGCGCCGCCCGCATCGCGCACCCGAACGTGATCGTCGTCCATGACGTCGTCGACGACGAAGGGCGCCCCTGCATCGTCATGGAGTACGTCCCGGGCCCCACGCTCGCCGAACTCCTCGAGGACGGCCGCACCCTCCCGTACCAGGAGGCGGCCCGGTTCGGCCTGGACATGGTCGCCGCCCTGCGTGCCGCCCACGCCGCCGGTGTCCTGCACCGCGACGTCAAGCCCGGCAACGTCCTGCTCGGCGCCGGCGACCGCATCGTCCTCACCGACTTCGGCATCGCCACGACGGACGGGACGTCGACCCTGACCAAGACCGGCGAGATGGTCGGCTCCATCCACTACATGGCCCCGGAGCGGATCCGCGGGCGCACCCCCGGAACCGCCTCCGACCTGTGGGCCCTGGGCGCCACGCTCTACCAGGCCGTCGAGGGACGCCCGCCGTTCCGCCGGGCCACCGCGATGGAGACCGCGTACGCCATCGCCGTGGACCCGCTGGAACCCATGAAGCAGGCCGGACCGCTGGAGCAGATCGTCGAGGCGCTCCTGAGCAAGGAACCCGACGAACGGCCCACGGCAGAACAGACGGAACGGGCCCTGCAAGCCGCGTGGTGGGGCGAGTCGACGGCCGAACCGCGCCCGGCCACCGCCGAGTTGACCACCGTGGAACCGGAACCGAGACCGGCCGGCGACTCCGGTCGTGGGCGGCGGCGGGGCCGCAAGGGGCTTCTCCTCGGGGGGATCGCCGTCGCGGTGGCCGCGGCCCTGGCGGCCACCGCGTTCGTGCTGCACACGACGTCGACGTCCGCACCCGGGCACGCGGCGAGCCCGCCAACGACCACCGCCTCCGCGTCACCCGTCCCGGCGGGCTACCACCTCGTACGGGACCGGCAACTCGGCGTCTCCTTCCCGGTGCCGGACGGCTGGAAGGCCGGCAAGCGGTCGGCGGAGAGCGTCACCTACACCGACGCGACGGGCCTGGCCGGGCTCACCATCGGCGTCGTCGACCCCGCGGGACCCGACCCCAGCACGCACTTCGCGGACATCGAGGCCAACACCAAGGTCAACTACCCCACGTACCGCAGACTCCGTATGCAGCAGACCACCTTCCGTCAACAGCCCGCCGCCATCTGGGAGTTCACCTTCCAGGGCCGGGTCCGGGTGTTCCGTGCCATCGACCTCGGCTTCGGCCGGGAGGGCGACCGCGAGTACGACATCTACCTCTCGGCCCCGGACGCCAAGTGGGACACCTACCGTCCCGTCTTCGACCGGGCCAGGGACGGCTTCGTGCCGTCCGCGTCGTAACTCGCCCGCTCACACCGGGTGTTCGGCACACAGACAGGCGACGCCCTTCTCGATCCAGTCCCGCTCCACCCACTCCGGACGCCGCTCGATCATGAGCGCCCTGACCTCCTCGACGATCGTCTCCTCGCTCATCGCCGAGTCGCGCCGCACCCACGTCTCGTCCCGCAGCAGCCGAAGGTAGTCGCGGACGTCCGCGAGCAACTCCGGTCCGCCGACGGCCCCGTGGCCCGGCACCACGACCCGCGCCTCCTCACCCGCGAGCCGCTCCATGACCGCGAGCCAGCGCGTGCCGGAGACATCCGTGTCGTACGGCGGGAACCACGGGAAGATCGCGAACTGCCCCGCCTCCACCAGGTCCCCGGTGAACAGCACACCCGCGTCCGGCACCCGCACGACCTGGTCGCCCCTGCTGTGCGCCCGGCCGGTGGCCCTCAACTCCACCACCCGGCCGCCCAGTTCGAGGTCGTACGTCTCGTCGTACACGAGGTCGGGCTCCGGCAGGACGACCCCTTCGAGCCGCCGGGCGACCGTCTCGCCGAGGCCCCGGAACATGTCGAGATAGCCCGCCCCCTTCACCTTCAGGTCCTCGGCCTGCGCGCGGTTCACGAGGAACGTCGCCTCGCCCGCGAAGGCCTGCGCCCCGAAGGCGTGTTCAGGGTGGAAGTGGGTCGTCGTCACATACAGCCTGCGTCCCTTGGCGTACTCGGACGCGAACTCCAGTACCTTCTCGGCGTTCCGGGGCCCCAGCCCCGTCTCCACGACGAGCACCGCGTCCCGCCCGCCGATGACACCGATGTTGGGCACCAACGGCACCCGCCGGTCCGGTACGACCACCAAGTCCCGGTCCAGTTCCCGCACTTCGGCGATGTGCACGATCGGGTCGGGCAACACACGGTCGGCCATGGCGACTCCTCAGCAGTACGACGTTCTCGTCCGGCCCCACTCCACCGCCGGGCCCCGTCCGGTGTCCAAGACCGATCCGGTACGCCCGATACCGCGTCGGTATCATCGCCGGTCATGGAGCTACGCACGCTGCGCTACTTCGTGGCGGTCGCCGAGGAACTCCACTTCGGCCGGGCCGCCGCGCGCCTGCGGATGACCCAGCCGCCGCTGAGCCGGGCGATCAGACAACTGGAGACCGAGCTGGGCTGCGCCCTGCTGCTCCGCTCGCCCGCGGGGGTCGCCCTGACCCCGGCCGGCGTCCTGCTCCACGAGGAGGCGCGCGCCTCCTCGTGGAGCAGGACGCCGGCCGGGTGCGGGCCCGGGTGAGTGACCTGGCCGGACCGGTCACCCTGACGGTGGGCACCCTCGCGGACAGCGCCGAGGAGTTCGGCACCCGGCTCGCCGCCGTCCACCGGGAGCACCACCCCGCCGTCCGTATCGTCATCCGCGAGTCGGACCTGACCGATCCGACCGCCGGACTACGTGCCGGACTTGTCGACGTGGCGCTGACCAGGGCACCCTTCGACGACACGGGCATCGCCACCAGGACCCTGCGCTCGGACCCGGTCGGGGTGGTCCTGCGCACGGACGACCCCCTCGCCCACCGCGACCGCCTGTGCCTGGCCGATCTCGCCGAGCGCCGCTGGTTCCGCTTCCCGGACGGCACGGACCCGGTGTGGCAGGCCTACTGGACGGGCGCGGCCGACGCCGGCAGCCGCCGTGACGGGCCCGTCGCACGGACGGCTCACGAGTGCCTCCAGTCCGTCCTGTGGAACGGCACCGTGGGCCTGATGCCGCTCGGGCACGCCCTGTCCGAGGGGCTGACGGTGGTGCCGCTGACCGACATGCCGCCGAGCAGGTTCGTCATCGCCTGGCGCGCCGCCGACACCACTCCACTTCTCCGCTCCTTCGTGCGGCTCGCCCGGGCCGTCCATCGCACGACCGACGCGGCGGGGACGGCGACCAGGGCGGGATGAGCACCGGGCGGCCCCGTACGAGAGGGTGTGCACCGGTCTTGCCTCGGCGGCCCGCGCCCCGTTACGTTGCGGCAAAGTTACTGGCCAGGTACGCGATGCGGTCCGGCGCATCGGTGTTCGGCGAACGGAACGGGCATCGGGTGACAGGTCGCGGCAAGGGACAACTGGAGGCGCAGTACGGCCTCCTGACGAGCATCGCCACGGAGGCGGGCGTCTCGCTCAGCACGGTGTCCAAAGTGGTGCACCGGCGCCGGGACGTCGGCGCCCGGACCCGCGAGCGGGTCGAGGAACTCCTCGCCCGGCACGGCTTCGTACGGCCCTGGGAGCGGGATCCCGCGACGCCCCGGCAGATCATCGCGGTGTTCCGGGACCTGTCCGGGCCGTACACGCTGGAAGTGGTCCGCGGCATCGTGGACGCGGCGGGCGCGCTCGGGATCGACGTCGTCACCGGCACCACGAGCCGGCGGTCGATCTCCGGCTGGCTGGAGCAGTGCGTCGCGCTCGGCGCGGCCGGGATCGTCATCGTGATCTCGATGCTCTCCGAGGAGGACCAGCGCCGCATCGTCGAGCAACGACTCCCGGTGGTGCTGATCGACCCGCTCAGCGCGCCCTCCGCGGACATCCCCAGCATCGGCGTGACGAACTGGAGCGGCGCCCGCGACGCCGTACAGCACCTGCTGGGGCTCGGGCACACCCGGATCGGCATGGTCGCGGGCCGCTCCCACTCGCTGGCCGGGGCGGCCCGCGTGCACGGCTACCGGGCCGCGCTGGAGGAGGCCGGGATCGCCTACGATCCGGCGATCGTCCGCTCCACGGACTTCGACTACGCCGAGGCGCTCGCCACCGCCGGCCAGATCCTGCGGGCCGACGACCCGCCCACGGCCGTCTTCGCGGCCAGCGACGCACAGGCGCTCGGCGTCCTGGAGGCCGCCCGGCAGCACGGGCTCGCGGTACCGGACGACCTGGCGGTCATGTCCTTCGACGACACCCTCGTCGCGGCGATGGCCTGCCCACCGCTGAGCGCCGTACGCCAGCCCTTCGAGGAGTTGGGGCGCGAGGCCACTCGCGTGCTCCTGGAACTCGCCCAGGGCAGACAGCCGGTGTCCCCGCGTATAGAGCTGGCCACGGAACTCGTGCTGCGGACTTCGACGTCCGGGCGGCGACGCGTCAATAGCGCGTAACCCGGAATTCCGCGAAACACTTTCGAAACGCGCCGGTGACATTGCCATGCCCGCTGCGAATACTGGCCTCCTGCCCGGACCCCCTCCCGGTGAAAGGAAAGCCGTTGACAAGAACCTGGGTGCGAAAGGCTTTCGCGTGGGCGACAGCCTTCGGCACGGGCGTGGCATTCGCCATCGCCTCCGCGACGAGCGCCTCCGCCTATCAGCCGAGTCCCGCCAATCTGTATACGGCGACGAACACTGCCGCGTGCAGCAAAAGCCCGTGTGTTCTCTACCCGAAGTCGGCCCAGTTGGCGGACGGCCGGATCGTGGCCACCTTCGAGGACGACCAGACCGCTCCGGTCGGCCAGACACTGCCGATATACAAGAGTGACGACTCCGGCACGACCTGGGCGAAACTCTCCGACGTCAAGGCCCCCGCCTATCTCTCCAGCGACTCCAAGTACGCGAAATACACGAGCAATTGGACCAACCCGTATCTCTACGTCCTGCCGCAGAACGTCGGAAGTCTGAGCGCGGGCACGCTGCTGCTGGCGAGCATCGTCTCCGGCGACGACTACTACTACCAGGAGCAGAAGGCCGCCAACTCCAGCTGGACGCCCACCAGTGACGGCGACCGCAAGGACGTGGCGCTCGCCCTCTACTCCAGCACCGACGACGGCGCGACCTGGACCATCCAGAACATCATCGCCGCGGGCGGCTGGCAGGGCGGCAGCGCGGGCAGCGTCGGCCGGGTCTCCACGGCCAACACCTACGCCCAGGTCGACCCCGTCTGGGAACCCCATCTCCTCGCCCACAACGGCCAACTCATCGCCTACTACTCCGACGAGGACGACTACACCGGCTACAACACCACCACGGGCGCCCCGACCCTCGACCCGGACAACGCCACGGCGACGGACTCCGGCGGTCAGGTCCTCCTCCACCGCACCTGGGACGGCTCCAGCTCAACTGCCTGGAGTTCCCCGGTCGTTGACGTCCCCGGCTCCACGGTGAGCATGGGCAGCGGCAAGACGGAGATCGGCGGCGGGCGCCCCGGCATGACGACCATCGCCCCGACGACCGACGGCAAGTGGCTTCTGACGTACGAGTACTGGGGCGGCGGTACGAACGTCCGCTACCGGATCTCCGACGACCCGACGAAGTTCTTCTCCGCCACGGACAACCCGATCACCTCACTGCCCGTGCCCTCGGGCGGGGCCACCCTCACCACCGGCGGCAGCCCGGTCCTCCTCCCCATGCCGGACGGCCGGATCGTCTACAACGCGGCGGGCAGCGGCGACGTCTGGGTCAACGAGTCCGGGCTCAGCACCGGGACCTGGAAGGAGTACAAGACGTCGATCGCGGCCGGGTACAGCCGCATGCTCCAGTACGTCGACGGCACCGGACGCGTCCTCGTCCTCCAGGCCTCCTGGAGCGGCACCAGCGTCGGCCCCGTGAAGTACGCCGAGGTCGACCTCGGCCGCTCCGACGGCGCCTACTACAGCCTCGTCAACCGGCTCACCGGGCAGGTGCTCAGCCCCGCGTCCGGCAAGACCCAGGACGCCAACCTCACCGGGAACACCCCGGACCTGGTCCTGAGCGCCGCCAACTCCACCGACAACACCCAGCGTTGGCACCTCACCACCAAGGGCAGCAATGTCACGCTGCTCAACAAGGCAGGGGGCCGCTCGGTCGCCATCTGGACCGGCACCGCGACGGCCGGGCAGAAGCTGGCCCAATGGGTCGACGACGGAGCCACCGACAAACAGTGGACCCAGGTCGCCTCCTCGACCAGCGGCTACTACAAGCTCCGCTCGGTCCTCAACACCAGCCTCTACATGACCGGTTCGACCGCGGGCGGTTCCGTCACCGTCGCCGCGGCGACCACCGACGGCTCCCAGGACTGGCAACTCGTCCAGGACCCGCTCCCCACGGCCGCCACCTTCACCCTGAAGGGCACCAACTCCGGCCGCTGCCTCGACGTCCCGAACGGTGCGACGGGCGTCCAGGTGCAGATCTACGACTGCTCGGGCAACGCCAACCAGACGATCACGCAGACCACGGCCGGTGAACTCCGCGTCAACGGCAACTGCCTGGCCGCGAACGGCGACGGCACCACCGCGGGCACCACGCTCATCCTCTGGGCCTGCAACGGGAAGTCCAGCCAGAAGTGGGCGTTCCGCGTGGACGGCACGATCGTCAACCGGGCCAACGGCCTGGTCATCGACGTGACCAACTGGGGGACGGCCAACGGCTCGAAGGTGGAGCTGTGGACGGGACTGGGTGCCGCGAACCAGCAGTGGAGCCGCGCCTAGGCGCACAACGGAGGGCGGCGTCACCGTGGTTCACGGTGGCGCCGCCCTCTCGTGTGTCCGTCCGGCCTACTCCCGCTCGACGCTCACCGGCACCGCGTGCTGCCGCAGCACCGTCGCGTCCCGCTCCTCGCCGACGAGCTGGATCGTCTCCCGGACCGGTGTGTCCAGGATGGAGACGCCGATCTGGAGCTGGATCTCGCCGGGTTCGACGATGCGTGTGCCGCCCAGGCCGGTGAACGCCAGCCGGTCGGTGTCGACATGGAAGCGGACCGTCGCCCGCTCACCGGGTTCAAGGGCCACCTTGGCGAACCCGAGCAGGGACCGCACCGGCCGGGTCACCTGCGCGACCGGATCGATGGCATACATCTGCACCGTCTCGGCACCCGCCACCGCCCCCGTGTTCCGCACCCGCGCGCTCACCGTGAACTCACCGTCCACCGGCACCAGTTCACGGTCCACGCCCAGCCCCTCGATCGCGAAGCTCGTGTACGACAGCCCGTGCCCGAAGGGGAACGCAGGGGTCGGATCGAGGTTGGACAGCCAGCTCTGCCGGTCGCCGAGCGGCGCGTGCAGATAGGTGTAGGGCTGGCCGCCGGGCGTGGTCGGGATCTGCACGGGCAGCTTGCCGCTGAAGTTCGCCTTGCCTGCGAGGAGTTGGGCCACCGCACGACCGCCCTCCTCGCCCGGCAGGAAGACCTGCACCATGGCGGCGGCGGTGGACGCGAACCGGCCCACCGCGTACGGCCGGCCGCTGCTCACGATCAGGACGACCGGCCGCCCGGTCGCCAACACGGCCTCGACCAGCTCCTCTTGTACGCCCGGCAGCCGCAGGTCCTCCACGTCACAGCCCTCGCCCGAGGTGCCGATCCCGAACATGCCGGCCTTGTCACCGACGACCAGCACGGTGAGGTCGGCCCCGGCGGACGCCTCCACCGCCGCCGCGATACCGGAGCGGTCCGCCTCCCGGATCGTGCAGCCCTGCGTGAACTCCCACTCCACACCGGGCAGTTCGGCCGTCAGCGCGTGGCGCAGGGAGACTGCCTCGACACCGTTGCCAAGGTCGTCGCGCTCGGCGAGGACGTGGTTGGGGAAGCTGTAGCAGCCGAACATGGTCCGTACGTCGTCCGCGCACGGGCCGATCAGCGCGATCCGCCCGGCCGAGGGGAGCGGGAGGATTCCGTCGTTCGACAGGAGCACGGCGCTCGACTGGGCCACGGCGTGGGCGAGTTGACGACTTGTCGGCTTGTCGAGGTCCAGCTCACCCGCGATCAGGGCGGGCGGGCGCGGGTCCCAGTCGGCGTCGAGCAGTCCGAGGTCCGCCTTCTGGGACAGAACCCGGCGTACCGCCCGATCCACCAACTCCCTCTCCACCAGGCCCTGTTCGACGGCGTGCACGAGCGCGGTGCCGAAGCCGCGCTGGTCGGGCAGTTCGACGTCCATCCCGGCACGGAGGGCGAGCGCGCCCGCGGCGGGGAGGTCGGCGGCCACCCGGTGGGCGTTCACGAGGAACGGCAGGGACCAGTAGTCCGAGACGACGGTCCCCTCGAAACCCCAGGCGTCGCGCAGGACTTCGGTCAGCAGCCAGCGGCTCGCGGCGGGCGCCTCGCCGTCGATCTCGGCGTACGAGTTCATGACGGACCGCACGCCCGAAGCGACGAGGCGTTCAAACGGAGGGAGGATCACGTCGAAGAGTTCGCGGCGGCCGGCGTGCACGGGGGCGTGGTTGCGGCCGCCCATCGAGGCCGAGTACCCGGCGAAGTGCTTGAGGGTCGCGTACACCCCCGCGCTCTGCAACCCGGTGACATACGCGTCGGCCAACTCGCCGACCAGGTAAGGGTCTTCGCCGTAGGTCTCCTCGCAGCGGCCCCAGCGGTAGTCACGGATGACGTCCACGACGGGGGACAGGCCCTGGTGGACTCCCGCCTCGGCCATGTCGGAGCCGATGGCCTCGCCCACCCTGCGGATCAGCGCGGGGTCGAAGGTGGCCGCCATGCCGAGCGAGGTGGGGTAGATGGTGGCGCCGTACGCGGTGAAGCCGGTCAGGCACTCGTCGTGGGCCATGGCCGGGATGTCGAATCTGCTCTGCGCCACGACCTGCCGCTGGTGCTGTGCCAGGAGGCGGGCGTGTTCCAGCGCGGGCCGGGGCAGGGTGCCGTAGGGCCGGGTGAGCTGGCCCAGGCCGTGCCGGGCGGTCTCGTCGAGGTCGCCGACGCGGCCGAAGTGGTTGCTGCCCGGGGCCACTTCGGGGCCGTCGGCCTCGATGTCCTCCCAGGTGCTGCTCAACTGTGCGACCTTCTCCGGCAGGGTGAGCCGGGCGAGCAGTGCCTCGACGCGTTCGGCGGTCGGCAGGGCGGGGTCGGTCCAGGGGCGGTCGTTCTCCTTCTGGGGGAGGCCGCCGTGGTCGGGGATGGTGGTCGTCATTCACGACTCCTCGGTGTTGCGCGGGCACGCCGACGGGGCCGGGCGCCTGGCCCGGCCTACGTGCGGGTGAACTGCCCGGTGGTGGGGGCTACTTGGAGAAACCGGCGGTGAGACCGGCGACGAGCTGGCGGCGGGCCAGGATGAACAGGGCCAGCATCGGCAGGGTGGAGAGCACCACCGCGGCCATCGTGGCCGGGACGTCGATGCCGAACTGGCCGCGGAACAGGGTCAGTGCCAGGGGCAGGACGGCCTTGTCGCCGCTCTGGGTGAGGATGAGGGGGAAGAGGAAGCCGTTCCAGACCTGGAGGCCGTCGTAGACGGCGACCGTCATCAGCGCCGGGCGGGCCAGGGGCGCCGCGAGCGACCAGAGCATGCGCCAGTCGCCGGCGCCGTCGACGATCATCGCCTCGAACAGCGAACGGGGCACGTCCCGCAGGAAACTCACCAGGATCATCACGGTGATCGGCAGCGCGAACGCGGCCGAGGGCAGGACGATCGCGAGCAGGCTGTCGTAGAGGTGCATGCGGATGATCAGCAGGTACACCGGGATGATCACCGCCTGGAGCGGGATCGCCAGGCCCAGGAGGAACAGGCGGAAGGACACCCGGGAGAAGCGGCTGCCGGCGTTGCGGACGATCGAGAAAGCGGCCATCAGGGCGACGGCGACGGCGATGACGACCGTGCCCGCGGTGACGACGACGCTGTTGAGGAGGTAGGTGGTGAAGTCGCCGTCCAGGACGGTCCGGTAGCTGTCCAGCGTCGGATGGCCGGGCAGCGCGAGGGGGCTGTCGGAGGTGAAGTCGGACTGGCTGCGGAGGCTGGTGACGACGAGCCAGTAGATGGGGACGACGACGATCGCCGTCCAGATGAGCGTGGCGCCGCTGGTGAGGGTGCGGCGCAGGAAGCCCGGTACGGGGTTGCGCCGGACGGGCCCGGGCGGCACCGCCCGGTGGCCGGGGACGGTCTCCCGTCCGGTGGTGGTGCGGGTCTTGGTCACGGTGGTGCTCACATGCCCTCCTGCTGGCTGTCCATCCGGGTGAAGCCGGACAGGCGGGTGGTCAGCAGCGACAGGCCGAGGCCGAAGACCACGAGCAGCGTGGCCACCGCGCTGGCCCGGCCCATGTCGTGGGCCTGGAAACCGGTGATGTACATGGAGAGGGGAAGGACACGGGTGGCGGTGCCGGGGCCGCCGGTGCCGCCCGACAGGACGAAGATCAGGTCGAAGTAGGTGAGCGAGCCGACCAGCATCAGCGTGCTGGAGGTGACCAGCGTGTACTTCAGCTGCGGCAGCGTGATGTGCAGGAAGCGGGTCACGGGCCCGGCGCCGTCGAGCGCGGCGGCCTCGTACAGGGCGGTCGGGATCTGCCGTATCCCCGCCTGGTAGAGCAGGGCGTGGAACGGCACGAACTGCCAGGCGATCGCGAAGATCACGGTGTACAGGGCGAGTTCGGGCGAACCGAGCAGCGGCTTGGCCAGCCAGTGCAGACCGGGGGTGGAGCCGATGCCGAAGGACGGGTCGAGCAGCGCCTGCCAGGTCAGGCCGATCGCCACCGCGGACAGCAGCAGCGGCAGGAAGAACAGCACGGCGAACAGGGCGCGCAACCGCCCCCGGGGTGCCTGGAACAGGCCCAGCGCCAGGGCGATGGGCGTCTGCACCAGCCAACTGACCAGCATCACCTTGACGGTGAGCCACAACGACTGCCAGGTGGCGCTGTCGGTGAGGACGGACGTCCAGTTGGTGACGCCCGCCCAGGTGATGGAGCCCAGGCCGTCCCAGCGGGCGACGCTGAGCGCCGCCACGCCGACCAGGGGGACGAGACCGAAGAGACCGAAGAGGAGCAGGGCCGGGGCGGCCATCAGGAGGCCGCTCCCTCCTCTCCGGCGCGTCGGGGTGGTGGTGATGGTCACGACCCCGCCTTGCTCATGTTCGTCCCGAAGTCCGCGGGCGCGATCTGCCGCAGGAACGACTTGTCGGTGTTGGTCAGCAGCGGGTCGGCCTGGTCGGACGGCAGCGCCTGGTCCCACGAGAGCTGGAAACTCGGGGCCTTGTCCACCAGGTCGTAGACGAACGTCAGCCACGCCTTGTCGGACGAGGACTTCACCGCCGCGAGCTTGGAGTCCAGGCCCTTGACCGGCGGGACGCTGCCGGAGGCGAGGTAGGCGTCGACCTGGGAGCCGTTCAGGATGTAGTCCTTCAGGTACGTCAGCGCTTCCGACTTGTGCTTGGTCGACTTGTTCAGCGACAGGAAGTTCGACGAGTTGCCGACGATGTTCGCGGGACTGCCGGCGCCACCGGTCAGCGCCGGGAAGGCGGTGTAGCCCAGCTCGCCCTTCTTCAGGAAGTCGGGCGCGGCCTTGGCTATGTTCGCGTACTCCCAGGTGCCCATCACCTCCATCGCGGCCTTGCCCGTGTAGAGCAGCGCGGTCGAGGCACCCTGGTCGTAGCTGACGGAGGACGCGTTGTCGCCGAACGCGCCGGCCTTCGCCAGGTCCTGGAGCTTCTGGTTGGCCTTGATGACCGACGGGTCCTTCCAGGCGGCGGCGTCACCGGAGGCGATGTTGCTGAACACGCGGGAGCCGCCGGTGCGGTCCAGCAGGTACTCCAGGTACATCAGCGTCGGCCACTTGGAGTTCGCCGCGAGGGACAGCGGCGTGACGCCCTTGCCCTTGAGCTTCTTCACGGCCGCGAGGAGATCGTCGTACGTCTTCGGGGGCTGGACGCCCGCGTCGGACAGCACCTTCTTGTTGTAGTAGAGGACGACCGGGGCGAGGCCGTTGACGGGGACGCCGTAGACCTTGTTGTCGAAGGTCGCGCTCTGCATCACGCTGTCGGTGTACCGGTCCGAGTTCACGTCCGAGGCGTTCAGGACGTCGACCTTGCCGGCCTTGACGTAGTCGTTGAGGGCGCCGCCGCCCCAGCTGAAGAAGAGGTCCGGAGCCTGGTTCGCGCCGAAGGCCACGCGCAGCTTCTGCTTGTAGTCGTCGTTGGCGAACAGCCGCAGGGTGATCTTCGCGTCGGGGTGGTCCTTGTTGTACGCGTCGACCGACTGCTTGAGGATCGTCTGGTCGTTCAGCGCCCACATCGTCAGGCCCTTCGACGACGAGGTGGTGGACGGACCCGAGGACCCGCAGGCGGCCAGGCCCGCCGCCGCGGCCAGGGTGACCGCGGCGGCGACGGCGCGTCGAATTCTCGGGCTTCCGAGATGTCCGGTGACCGGGATTCCCCGCATGGTGTGCCTCTCTTCTTTCGGCATGCCGTAGGTGCGCAGGGCAGAGGCGGAAACGGATGCCGGACCGAAAGGCTTTCGGATGCCCCACCGTGGGTCGCCTGCCTGCTGGCCGGGACACTGACACGGAATTCACACCCAGGACAAGCACGGGAAATTCCTCGGTTACGAAAGACTTTCGCGACACCGGGGACGCGCTTGCCCCGAAGGCTCACCGGAACTCGTGCACCACCTGGATCTCGTCGACGATGTGGACGTTGAACTCGTCCAGCTCCTCGGCCGGCACCCACAGCTCGAGAATCGTCCGGCCGCCCGCCTGCTGGACGGGGTGGAAGGTCGGCTGTGGACAGCCGGGGCGGCCAGGCATGTCTGTCGAGCGCACCGCGGCGCTCAGGGGCCGGCCACGGAGTTTCGGCCCCGGGTGGCCGACGCCCGCCTCCGACCCGATGCCGCCGTACCACGGGTCGCTACCGTCCGAACGCCCGCGCGGGTGTTGGGATGGGGGCGGCAGAAAGGGGCCGTGGTGGACGGCGACGACGGGGTCAGTGGGTCGGAGAGGTTGGAGAAGGGCTCGGCGGATCGGTTCGCGTTCGCGCGGCGGGCGGTCTCCGCCATCGGGTCGACGCTCGACGAGCGCAGGACGGCGGCGGAGTGCGCGCGGTTCCTCGTCGACGACGGGCTGTGCGACGCCGCGGCCGTGGACCTGTTCGCGCAGGACGAGGCGCGCCCGGCACCGCACGGCATGCTGCACCCGATGGCGGCCGTGGGCCGCAAGGAACTGCTGGACAGCCTGCGCACCGCGCCCCGCGAGGACGTCATGGTCCGCGCCCTGGACGCGGGCCACCCGATCACCACGTCGTTCACCACGAACGACCACGGAGTCCTGGCCGCCCTCTCCGTGCCGCTGACCGCCTGGGGCAAGGCCTACGGCGCGCTCCTCGCGATCCGCGCCGAACGGTCTTTCGGCGACGACGAGGCCGCCGCCGTGCACTACGCGGCCCGGCTCACGGCGGCCCATCTGCACCACGCGGTCGAACACCACCGGCTGCGGACCACCGCCCTGAACCTGCAACAGGTCCTGCTCACCGAACCCAGCCGCCCCCACCCCAACGTCGACATGGCCACCCGCTACCTGCCCGCGGGCAGCGGCACCCTCGTCGGCGGCGACTGGTTCGAGGCCGTACGACTGCACTACGGCCGCACCCTCCTCGTCATCGGCGACGTCATGGGGCACGGCCTGGACGCGGCGGTCGACATGAACGCCTACCGCTCGATGCTCCGCTACGTGGCCTCCACCGATCTGCCGCCCCACCGCATCCTGCGCCAGATGGACACGGCCATGTCCGAGGAGCACAACCGCCGCCCCGCGACCTGTCTGCTCGCCCTCCTCGACCCGGACCGGGGCACGGCCGCGTTCGCCAGCGCCGGCCATCTGCCGCCCGCCGTCTTCCACCGCGACGGCGCCGGCGAACTCATCCCCGTCCCCGTCGGACCGCCCCTCGGCACGGGCCTCGCCGACTTCGAGATGACCACGCTCACCCTCACCCCCGAGGACACCCTGGTCATGTTCACCGACGGTCTGGTCGAGCGCCGGGACGAGGACATCGACGTCTCCCTCGCCCGCCTGGCCCGACTGCGCCTGCACCCCGGCCAGGGCGTCTCCCGCCTCCTCGACGACATCGTGCTGCGTCTCCACGTCCAGGAGGCGGAGGACGACGTGGCGGCGATCGCCGCGCGGCTGCGCCCCAGAGGCCCGGTTCCCGGTTAGCTTCTCCCTGGTCGGCTTCTTCCCGGTCGACTTCGCAAACGGAAAACAAGTACGGCGGCCGATGGCGCCGCGCGGGGTCGGATCATGAGCCGACCAGTTGTCCCCCAAGGGTTGGCAACACCTGGGCAACGCGCGGATGTTGCCGGTCACGGCTTGGCCAACCCCTTTCCGCACGTTGGCCGCAAATTCACCGCACGCCCCTGACACCCCTTGCCGAGCAAGGCGGAGAGTGATCCGAGGTCTGGTCCACGAGATCCCTCGAAGATCCTCAAGAAGGGGCAATCATGGCCGAGTTGACACGTCGTAGACTCCTGGGTTCCGCCGCGGGCGCGCTGGGCGGCGCCGCGGCGCTCTCCCTCCTCCCGCCGAGCGTCCAGAAAGCCGTCGCCGCCGAGCCGCCCAAGAACGGCTCGCTGCGGGACATCGAACACGTCGTCATGCTGATGCAGGAGAACCGGTCGTTCGACCACTACTTCGGCACCCTCTCCGGCGTTCGCGGTTTCGCCGACCCACACGCTCGCAAACTCGACACCGGGCGCAGCGTCTTCTACCAGCCGGACGCGGTGAACCCGAAGGGCTACCTCCTCCCGTTCCACCTCGACACCCACACCTCCAGCGCGCAGGCCATCCCGTCCACCAGCCACGCCTGGTCGGTGCAGCACCAGGCCTGGAACAACGGCAAGATGGACCAGTGGCTGCCCGCCCACCGCGCGGCCGACGGTGTCAACGGCCCCTATGTGATGGGCTATTACACGCGCGAGGACATCCCGTTCCAGTTCGCGCTCGCCGAGACCTTCACCATCTGCGACAACTACTTCTGCTCGGTGTTCGGACCGACCTGGCCCAACCGGCTGATGTGGATGACCGGTTCGATCGACCCCGGCGGCACCCAGGGCGGCCCGATCATCAGCAACGTCGCGCCGACGCCGTACCGCTGGACGACGTACGCGGAACGTCTCCAGAACGCGGGCGTGAGCTGGAAGGTGTACCAGGAGGAGGACGACTACGGCACCAACATGCTGGAGCAGTTCGCCTCGTTCAAGAACGCGCAGCCCGGGTCCGATCTGTACGAGCGGGGTGTACGGCCGCAGCCGCACGGCACGTTCGAGGACGACGCGCGCAACGACCGTCTCCCGACGGTGTCGTGGATCTGCCCCACGAGCTACCAGTCGGAGCATCCGGACTACCTCCCGGCCGCCGGTGCCGACTACGTCGCGTCGAAGATCGAGGCGATCGCGTCCAACCCGAAGGTGTGGCGCAAGACCGCGTTCATCCTCAACTACGACGAGAACGACGGCCTGTTCGACCACGTCGTCCCGCCGACGCCGCCGGCCGGCACGAAGGACGAGTTCATCCAGGGCCTGCCGATCGGTGGTGGCTTCCGCGTCCCCGCGATCATCATCTCGCCCTGGACCGTGGGCGGTTGGGTCGCCTCGGAGGCCTTCGACCACACCTCGGCGCTGCAGTTCCTCGAGCGGTTCACCGGCGTCGAGGAACCGAACGTCACCGACTGGCGCCGGGAGACCTTCGGCGACTTCACCACCGCGTTCCGCTTCCGCGACGCCCGCCCGCGCTCGCCCCGACTGCCCCACGACACGGCGGAGCAGTTGGAGAAGGCGCAGGAGGAAGTGGCAACACTCCCGAAGCCCACGCTACCGGGCGCGGACCAGAGGTTCCCCCACCAGGAACGGGGCCGCCGCCCCCACGTCTGACCGTGCCCGTGCGACGGGCGGCCCTGGCCGGTGCGGTCGGGCCGGGGCCGCCCGTCCGGCTGAGACACCCGCGCCGAACAGCGTGACGTGCGCCGGCGGTGTCCGGCCTGATCTCCGTGACGGGTGACCTTGGCTGGTGCCGTTCGGCCAGCGGGCCCGCACGGCCGAGATGGTCCACTCGGCACAGCCGTGCCGAACAGCACTGTGCGCGCCAGTCCTGACGGGCGCCCGCGGCTGGTGTGGTCCGGCGGGGGTCGCTCGTGTGGCTGGGTTCGTTCGCTCGGCGGTGCTGTGCCGACCAGCGGTGTGCGCGTCGGCCGTGCCGTCCTGCACTGTGTGCGTCGGCGATGTCTGACCTGGCCCCCGTGACAAGTGCCGTCGGCCGGTGCGATCCGGCCAAGGGTGCCCGTGCGCCTGTGATGGCCTGTTTGGTGCGGCCGTGCCGACCGGCGCTGTGCGCGCCAGTTGCATCGGATGTGGACGTCGTGATGGGCGGGGTCGGTCGGTGTGGTCCGGTCAGGGTGGTTGCCCGCGCGCCCGCGACGGTCCGCTCGGCGCGCCCATGCCGACCTGTACCTGCACCACGTACGCCGGCAGCATCCAGCCTGCCCCCGCAACCAGCGGCGCCCACCGCCCGATGTCACCCGGCCAGCGCGCCCCGCGCCGCCGACAGCGCCCTCTCGGCATAACCCCGGCCGAACAGCACCACATGCACCAGCAGCGGAAACAGCTGGTGCAGCCCGATCCGGTCGGTCCAGTCGGGGGCGAGTGGGGCGGAGTCCTGATAGCCGTCCAGGACCTCGGGCAGGTGCGGGCAGCCGAAGAGGTGCAGCATGGCCAGGTCGGTCTCCCGGTGGCCGCCGTGCGCGGCCGGGTCGATCAGCCAGACGTGTCCGTCGGTACCCCACAGCACATTGCCGTCCCACAGATCCCCGTGCAGCCGTGCGGGCGGCTCGGCGGGGCCGGCCAGTTCGGGCAGTCGCTCGCAGACCCGCTCGACCGTCCTGCCCTCGTCGGCGTCCAGCGTGCCCCCGTCGACCGCGCGACGCAGGTACGGCAACACCCGTTGCCCGGCATACCAGTTGGGCCACTCCGCGGTCGGCACGTTGCGCATCGGGGCGAGCCCGATGTACGCGTCCGTCGGACCGCCGGGCGGCGGTGCGCCGAACGCGGGTGCGCCGGAGGCGTGCAGTGCGGCCAGGTCGCGACCGAAACGGACGGCGGCCCGCGCACTCGGCGGACCGGTGGGGACACGGTCGGTGACCAGCCAGTTCGCGTCCTGCCCCCGTACCGTCGGCACCCGGACCGTCCCGGCGTCCGCCAGCCAGCGCAGCCCCGCCGCCTCGGCCCGTACCGCCCCCGGTGCCTCGTCGCCCTTGACCACCACCGACCGCCCTCCGTCGAGCGCGACTTCGGTGACCGCCCCGGACAACGGACGCTCACCGATCACCGCGCACCCGGTGAGCCGGGCCGCCGCCTGCCCCGCACCCTCGCCTTCGATCACGGGAACAGCGTACGACCGGTCAACCAACCGTGGATCGAGGGACATCCGCGAGACCGGACTCGCGCAGCACCCGCTCGACCGTCGCCGCCAGCGGGCTCGTCGCCGGGACCACCGTCTCGACACCTCCGGGCAGCACGTCCAACGGGCGGTACCACTCACGGAGTTGACGCTCCGTCACCTCGTCCGCGATGGGCTTCGTGGCGTGCCGGGCCAGGGTCTCCTCGAACGGCACGTCGAGGTAGTAGCAGTGCGTGCGGCCCGGATGGTCGGCGAGCAGACCGGCCGGCATCTCGCCGTAGTGGGAGACGTACAGCAGGCCTTCCAGCACGGTGTGGAAACCGTGCGCCAGAGCGTGCCGCACCGTCAGGTCGATCAGGCCGATGTTCGCGCCGCCGGGAATGTCCCGCTCGCGCAGCACCTCGCGCCGCAGCGTGTCCTGGCGGACCAGGGCGATACCCCGGCCGTACCGCTCCCGGAGACCGGTGGCCACCGAACTCTTTCCGGAGGCGCTGTTGCCGCGCAGCACGATCAGCCGCGTGGGGGAGTAGGGCGTTGTCACCGGGGCACCCTATCCGCCGTGTACCGCTGAGTGACCGAGTGGGCACAAAGCGCCCCCTGGGGCTCGCCCGGTCTGCTTATATCGTGGGAAAATGGTGTGATAGCGGCGATTGGTGGCAGGGCCATGGCGGACGCGGAGATCGATTACTCGGCGGTGTTCCAGGGGCTGCCCGGCATGGTGGCCCTGCTCACCCCCGACCTGGTGTACGCGGACGTCAACGAGGAGTACCTCCGCATGTCCGGCCGCACCCGTGAGCAGGTCGTCGGCCGTTTCATGTTCGACGTCTTCCCCGACAACCCGAACGACCCCGTCGCCACCGGCATGCGCAACGTGGAGACCTCGCTGCGCCGCGTCACGGCCACGGGTGAACGCGACGCCATGGCCCTCCAGCGCTACGACGTCGAGTCGACCGAGTGCCCCGGTGAGTGGGAGGAGCGCTACTGGAGCCCGGTCAACGCCCCCGTCCTCGACCGGGACGGCAAGGTGGTGCTCATCGTCCACCGGGTCGAGGAGGTCACCGAACTGATCCGGGCCCGCGGCGGCCCCGGCGGCAGCCGCACCCGGGTGCTGGAGGCCGAGCTGTACACCCGCGCCCGCGAACTCCAGGAGGTCAACGAACGCCTGCGCGGCGCCCACGCCCGCGAACGCGAGGTCGCCCTCGCCCTCCAGGAGGCGATGCTGCCCACCCGCCGCCAGGGCGCCGGCCACCAGGTCGCCGTGCGCTACCGGCCCGCGGTCGGCTCCCTGAACGTCTGCGGCGACTGGTACGACGTGGTCGGCCTGGTCGGCGGGGACCGCATCGGCGTCTCCGTCGGGGACGTCGTCGGCCACGGCCTGGCCGCCGCCGGTGTCATGGGCCAACTGCGCAGCGCCCTGAGCGCCACCTCCCGGGTCGCCGACGGTCCCGCCCAGGCGCTGGACGTCCTGGGCCGCTACGCCAATGTCGTCGACGGCGCCGAATCCGCCACCGTGGTCACGACGTTCGTCGACTTCGACCGGCACACCATCACCTACAGCAGCGCCGGACACCCGCCGCCCGCCCTGGTCCACCCCGACGGCCGCGTGGAGTTCCTGGACCGGGCCACCGACCCACCGCTCGACGCCCGCCCCGACCCGATACCCCGGCCGCAGTCCACCACCGCGTTCTCCCCGGGCTCCACCCTCGTCCTCTACACCGACGGCCTGATCGAACGCCGCCGTGAGGACATCGACAAGGGCCTGGCCCGCCTCGCCGACTCCCTGGTCCGCCACCGGAACACCGACCCCGAGGCCCTAGCGGACGCCGTACTCCTCGAACTCCTCCCGCACGGCGGCGCCACCGACGACACGGCCCTGATCATCGTGCGGCTCTGACCAGCCGTAGAAAAATCCCCGTCAAACGACGATCCCCGTCACACGACGATCCGGGTCATACGACGATGCACGTCATCGCCGCCCACAGCAGCGGCGAGTCTTCGATACGGCCGTCCGCGCGCCAGCGGTCGAGCTGCTCGCGCTGCCAGCTGCCGAGGCTGCGCACGGGGTCGTCGTCCTCGTGAGCAGTGTCGACGGCGATGATCGCTTCCGTCAACGGGCGTACGGAATCATGGAGTTGGGCCAGTCGGTGGAAGGCGAAGCTGGTCGGTAGCACCCAGCGGGTCGCGGTGACCAGCTCGGCGCCGTTGTACAGCATCGCCGTCGCCAGGCCGAAGGACTCGGCGAACCGCAGATCGCCGCCGCTCTCGCAGCCGATGAGGGCGACCCGGCGCGGCGCGGGCCAGATCCGGCCGCCCGGCTCACCGTCCGCGCGCAGCGGGAGCGAGCCCAGCAGAAGGTCCTTGGCGGACAGCGGCCGATGGGTGCGGAGCGGCTCGGCGAGGCCGGTGGCCCCCGCGCCGCAGCACAGGTGCAGCGTGCCGTCCTCGCTCTGCCCGCCCTCGACCGGCGCACCGCTCACATGGCCGACGTACAGCAGCCTGCGGGCACCCTTGCGCAGCACACCGCTCAACCAGTCCCGGTCCAGGTCCGTACGACGGAAGGCCTCCACCGGCGTCGCGACGGACGGGACGACGGCGCCCCCGTCCATACGGCGTCGGACCAGCGACACCAACTCCGGGTCGGAGCCGGGCGGTCCGAGGACGGAACCGAGCGGGGAATCGGCACGGAAACCGGGGACACGGGGGTCGAGGACGAGAACGACCGGGTCCGTGTCGGTGCTCTGTGCCGTCGCCACCGCCGGATCGCGTGGCCGCAGTGACGCCGGTGCGGTGGTCACCACGTCCGCCAGATCGATGAGCCGTACGTCGGTCCCGTCGTCGACCGCGAGCAGTTCCCAGGGCACCTGCGCCACCCGGGGCGACGGCTGGATCCGGATCAGCGGACGCCCCGCCCGCTCCGCCACCTGCCGTATCTGCGCGGTCAGTTGCTCCGGCCACAGCGCCTCGGCCAGCACCCGTGCGAGTCGGCGCTCACTGTCGTACGACGCCAGCGCGCCCGAGTCGAACGCCCGCCGCATGCCCTCCGCCCCGTCACCCGCCCCCGGCAGTGCCTCGGCCAACACCCTTACCGCCGCGTCGACTTCGGCGCCGGGACCGTGACCGGTGCCGAAGTCGACGCGGCGGTAAGGGTGTTGGCCGAGGCACTGCCGGGGGCGGGTGACGGGG
>NZ_JAENRY010000111.1 GCF_016612545.1 Streptomyces sp. MBT65
GCGGTCCCGGGCGTCGTCCAGGCGGGCGTTGAGGCCGCGGCGGAGGCGGTCCAGGACGACGTCCGGGACCGCTTCGAGTTCCGCCAGTTCGTCGAGGCGGCGGATGCCCGCGTCGGCCAAGTGGCAGCGGGCGGAGGCCTCTTCGCGTTCTGTGTGGTCGGGTTCGAGGGCGATTCCGGAGCGGCGGACGGCGGGGGCGAGCGTGAAGCCCTGGACCACCAGGGTGACGACCACGACGGAGGTGGTGAGGACCAGGACCAGGGGGCGGTCGGTCAGCGCCGCGCCGCCTTTGGTGACCTCCGGGATCGACAGGGCCGCCGCCAGCGGGAGGACACCCCGGGTGCCTGCCCAGGTCAGGACCATCGGCACCCGCCAATTCACCCGGTGCGTACCGCCCTTGCGTTGCAGTACCGCCGACAGCGGCGCCAGCCACAGCAGTCGTACGGCGATCAGGGTGCCCGCCACCGCGAGCGCGTACAGCGGCCACGCCCGGTCGCTGTCGGACAGGGCCCGTACCTGGGCGGGCAGCGCCAGGCCGATCAGGGAGAACACCACGCTCTCCAGCAGGAACACCACCGTGCCGTAGACGGCGTGGAGTTGGAGGCGTATGCGGGCGTTGGTGAGGCGGTCGCCGCGGCCGCCGAGGACAACTCCGGCGACCACGACCGACGTTACGCCGGACGTGTGGGCGCCCTCCGCGAGGACGTAGGCCGCGTACGGCGTGACCAGGGCGATCACCGTCTCCAGGACCGGGTCCTCGGTGCGCCGCCGGATCAGGGTCACGACGTAGGCGACGGCCGCCCCGATGACCGTGCCGCCGCCCGCGAGAACGATGAACTCACCGCCCGCCGCACCCCAGTTGGCCGCCGCCGAGGCCACGGCGATGCTCACCGCGACCCGGAACAGGACCAGCGAGGTCGCGTCGTTGAACAGGGACTCCGCCTGGACCAGGACCTGGACCCTCGGCGGCAGCGCGAGTCGTCGGCCCAGCGCGGTGACGGCGACCGGGTCGGTGCTGGCGAGGACCGCGCCGAGCACGAGCGCCATCTGCCAGGACAGCGGGGTCACCGTCGACGCCACCCAGCCCACCGCCGCCGCCGACGCGAGGACCAGACCGATCGCGAGGATCCCGACCGGCTTCCACACCGCCTTCAACTCGCGCCAGGACATGTCCTCGGCGCTGGCGTAGAGGAGCGGCGGCAGGACGACCAGGCCGATCACGTCCGGGCTGATCTCGATCGCGGGGGTGCCCGGCAGCAGGGCCACGGCGAGACCGGCGACCACGAGGAGGGAGGGCGCGGGGATGCGCCACCGGCGGGCGAACGTCGCCACCAGCGTGGCCAGAACCACGAGAGCGAGAACCGTACCGACGCCGCGCATGCCGTCCCCCTGGGGCTTGGACGAGCCCATGCGGGCTCCCCGCCGACCAGACTTCCCGGCACACCGCGGCCACCCTAACCCGGCCGGGCGCCGTCAAGACAGTGTCAACGTCCTCGCGGGCGGCGCCAGGGACGCATCAAGAAGCCTGCCCGGAGGCCTGCGGGGCGCTTCTCTGGGAGGCGATGAATGACGTACTGCGACGCGGGCGACTGAAGGTCTACCTCGGGGCGGCCCCGGGTGTCGGCAAGACCTACCGCATGCTCGACGAGGCACGGCGCCGGGCCGCTCGCGGCGCCGATGTGGTGGTGGGGTTCGCCGAGTGCCACGGGCGCCCGCGCACCGAGGCGATGCTCGACGGCCTGGAGGCCGTGCCCCGGGCCCAATGTGCCTATCGGGGTGGGTACTTCGAGGAGATGGACCTCGCCGCGGTCCTCCTGCGCCGCCCGGAGGTCGCCGTCGTCGACGAGTTCGCGCACAGCAACGTCCCCGGCGGCGGCCGCAACGCCAAGCGCTGGCAGGACATCGACGAACTGCTCGCCGCCGGCATCGACGTCGTCACCGCCGTCAACGTCCAGCATCTGGCCTCCCTCAAGGACGTCGTCGAGAAGATCACCGGGGTCCCGCAGCACGAGACCGTGCCCGACGAGGTCGTACGCCACGCCCAGCAGATCGAACTGATCGACATGCCGCCGGAGGGACTGCGGCGGCGCATGGCGCACGGCAACATCTACACGCCCGAGAAGATCGACGCGGCCCTCGCCAACTACTTCCGGCCCGGAAACCTCACCGCACTAAGGCAGTTGGCGCTGCTGTGGGTCGCCGACCGGGTCGACGAGGCCCTGCACGCCTACCGCGCCGAGCACGCGATCGGCGGGGTGTGGGAGACCCGGGAGCGGGTGGTCGTCGCGCTGACCGGCGGCCCCGAGGGCGACACGCTCATCCGGCGCGCCGCCCGCATCGCCGACCGGTCCGCCGGCGGCGATCTCCTCGCGGTGCACGTGGCCCGCAGCGACGGGCTCGCCGCCGGGGTGTCGCACGCCTCGCTCGCCCGGCAGCGCAGGCTCGTCGAGGACCTCGGCGGCAGCTACCACTCGGTGGTCGGCGACGGCGTCGCCACCGCCCTGGTCGAGTTCGCCCGCACCGAGAACGCCACCCAACTCGTCCTCGGCACCAGCCGCCGGGGTCGGTTCGAACGGTTCCTGACCGGTCCCGGCACGGGCGAGACGGTCACCGAACTCTCCGGCGACATCGACGTGCACCGCGTCACGCACGAGCGGGCCGGGCGCGGCACGCTGCTGCCCTCCCGCCGCCGCACGCTGTCCACGGCACGGCTGATTGCCGGTCCCGTGGCGGGACTTGTACTGCCGGTGCTGCTCACCGTCTTCCTCGCCCAGGTGCGTGGCACCGTCAACCTCACCAGCGAGGCCCTGCTGTTCCTGCTCGCCGTGGTCGGGGTCGCCTGCATAGGCGGAGTCACCTCGGCGGTCATCGCGTCGGTGACGGCCTCGCTGCTGCTCAACTACTGGTTCATCCCGCCCATCGGGCAGTTCACCCTGGACGACCCCAACGCCCTATTGGCGCTAGGGGTGTTCACGGTCGTGGCGGCGACCGTGGCCGCCGTCGTGGACCGTTCACTACGACTGTCCCGGCGCTCGGCGGGTGCCACCGCCGAGGCCGAGACGATGTCCTCCCTCGCGGGCAGCATCGTGCGCGGCGGCCAGACGATCCCGGCGCTGCTGGAACGCACCCGCGAGACCTTCGGCACCGAGTCGGCGGAACTCGTCGACCAGCCACCCGATCATGAGATAGGCGGCGGGGTCACCACCGTCCCCGCGGGCCCCGGCGCCTTCCTCGTGCTGCGCGGACGCACCCTGTCCTCCTCGGAACGGCGCGTCCTGGCCGCCTTCGCCGCTCATGTCGGCTCCGCCGTCGAACGGGCCCAACTCGCCGAAGCGGCCGCCGAGATAGAGCCGGTGAAGGCCGCCGACCGTTTGCGTACGGCGCTGCTGCGGGCCGTGGGACACGATCTGCGGACGCCGCTCGCGGCGGGCTGGGCGGCCGTCACCTCGCTGCGCGGGCGGGACGTGGAGTTCTCGGCCGAGGACCGGGACGAACTCCTCGCCACCGCCGACGAGTCGATGGCCAAGCTGAACCGACTCCTGGAGAACCTCCTGGACTTGAGCCGTCTGGAGGCGGGCGTGCTGCCGCTGAACCTGCGGGCCACCAGCCTGGAGGAGGTGCTGCCGATGGCGCTCGCGGACGTGCCGGACGTGGATCTGCGGGACGTGGAGTCGATCCCGCCGGTGCTCGTCGATCCGCCGCTGCTGGAACGCGTGATCGCCAACCTGGCGGGCAACGCGGCCCGGCACACCCCGGCCGGGCGTCGGGTCATGGTCACCGCCAGCGCGCTGGGCGGGAGGGTGGAGTTGAGGGTCGTGGACCGGGGGCCCGGGCTTCCGACCACCGGACGGGACCGCCTCTTTGAGCCGTTCCAGCGGCTCGGCGACACGGACAACACCACCGGGCTCGGGCTGGGGCTCGCCCTCGCGCGCGGCCTCACCGAGGCGATGCACGGGACGCTCACCCCCGAGGACACACCGGGTGGCGGTCTGACGATGGTCGTGTCGTTGCCGCTGGCCGAACGGGCTGAACAGGCAGGCCAGTTGGACCCGACGGCCACGGCCACCCCCGGCCCGACCGCCTGAACAACGGCCACGGCTACTCCAGGCCCGACACCTTGAACACGGTCTCCGCCGTCTCGCGTTCGACGCGTCGCGCGACCCGGCGCAGCGCGGTCGTCCCGCACGTGAGCGAGCCGGAGGCGATGGACGTGCGGGAGCCCTCGGCCAACCGGTGCCACACATCTGGGTTGTTGACCAGCACATCCGGGTCGATCTCGACCCGGCCCTCGAACTCGTCCCGCAGCACCAGCCGTTGAGAGACCCCGTCCAGACACCGCACGGACACGAGCCGGTCCGTGCGCACACGTCGCTCACGCAGTAGCCCGCGCGAGGACAGCCAGCCCGCGCCCGCCCGGACCCGTGCCGGGTAGAGCACCACGAAGAGCAGCAGCGCTATGGCGAACCAGAGCGCGGCGCGCCAGAGCGTGAGCCGACCGCTCAAGTCGTCGACGAGCAGCAGGAGTCCGAGCAGCGCGCCCGCGCAGCGGAACGTGTCACGCAGGTCCCGTGCCCATCGTCGGTCCTCCACCGGTTCCATGGGGGTGACGGTAGAGATCCCCGGCGTACGGAATCCGGGCCTTGACGCGACTCTGACGGGCGGCCGGCGGTTCTTGACGCCGTCGCAGCGGCCCCGCAGCGGCCCGCAACGCTCTCGCGGCGGTCGAGCGCGGTTGCCCTGGTCACACGCTCGTCAAGTTCCCGTCAAAGAAAGTGTGTTCGGCGCGAAGAAGCCGCAAGGAGAAGGGGAAACCGGCGGCGGCGGGACAGAGCCTGGAGCGCACCCGCGCGTTCCCGTCACCGCGCGTCCGTACGTGAAGGAGCCAGCAGCATGACCGTTCTGACTGTCCAGCCGGGCGAGACGCCCGCCGACGAGGAGCCCCCGGATACCGGCGAACGCCATCGACTGACCGCCCTCGCCGGGTTCGCCGCCCTCTCCCTGGACGCCATGGCGTCGGTCGCCTACGGCCCCGAGGCGATCGTCCTCGTGCTGGCCGCGGCCGGTGCGCACGGACTCGGCTTCACCCTGCCGGTGACGCTCGCCATCGCCGCCCTGCTCGCGGTGCTCGTCGCGTCGTACCGGCAGGTCATCGCGGCCTTCCCGGACGGCGGCGGCTCCTACGCCGTGGCGAAGACGCATCTGGGTGCGCGGACGAGCCTGGTGGCGGCGGGCTCGCTGGTGCTGGACTACGTACTGAATGTCGCTGTGGCCGTGACGGCCGGCGTCGCCGCGCTCACCTCCGCTTTCCCGTCGCTCTACGGTGAACGGCTGTGGCTCTGTCTGGCGGTGTTGACACTGCTCACAGCTGTGAACCTGCGCGGGATCGCCGAGTCGGCGCGGGTGTTCATCGTGCCGACCGTCGTGTTCATCGGCTCGATCTTCGTCCTCATTGTGGTCGGCCTCTTCCGCGATGCGCCTGTGAACCGGGTCAACAGCGAGTCCGTGGTGACCGGCAACGCCACAAGCGTCGGCGTGCTGCTCCTGCTGAAAGCTTTCGCCTCCGGGTGCAGCGCCCTCACCGGCGTCGAGGCCATCGCCAACGCCGTGCCCACCTTCCGCACGCCCCGGGTCAAGCGGGCCCAGCGCGCGGAGGTCGCCCTCGGGGCGGTGCTCGGCGTGATGCTGATCGGTCTGTCGGTGCTGATCTCCCGCTTCCACCTCCAGCCGGTCCAGGGCGTCACCGTCCTCGCCCAGCTCGCGGACGCCTCCCTCGGCCACAACTGGGCTTTCTACGTCATCCAGTTCGCGACGATGATCCTGCTCGCCCTGTCCGCGAACACGTCCTTCGGCGGGCTGCCGGTCCTGTTGAAGCTGCTCGCCCGGGACAACTACCTCCCGCACGTCTTCGCCCTCAAGGCCGACCGCCAGGTGCACCGGCACGGTGTGCTCGCGCTGGCCGCGGTCTCGGCGGCCCTGCTGGTGTTCTCCGGCGGCGACACCAACACCCTCGTGCCGCTCTTCGCGATCGGCGTCTTCGTCGGCTTCACGGTCGCCCAGGTCGGCATGGTCCGGCACTGGCGCGGCGAACGCGGACCCGGCCGGCGCGGCAAGGCCCTGCTGAACGGCTTCGGCGCGGTCCTCACCGGGGTCGCGGCGATCGTCGTGACCGCGTCCAAGTTCGAGGACGGCGCCTGGCTGATCGTGATCACCCTGCCGGTGCTCGTGCTCGCCTTCGAGACCGTGCACCGCGCCTACGCGCACATCGGCGAACGGCTCGGACTCGGCCGTATCCCGGAAGCGCCGCACCGCGACCGTTCGGTGGTGATCGTGCCGGTCTCCTCCCTCACCCGGCTCACCTCCGAGGCACTGACGGCCGCCGCCTCCCTCGGCGACGAGGTCCGCGCGGTGACCGTCTGCTACCCGGACCCCGAGGACCGCGCCCACCTCCACGCCCTGGAACAGGCCTGGGCCCACTGGGACCCCGGCGTCCCCCTGGTCCGCCTCACCTGCGAACGCCGCACCCTGGGCCGCCCGATCGCCGCCTACGTACGAGACGTGTCGGCGACGGAACCGGACACCCGCGTCACCGTCCTCATCGCCGAGGTGGAGCCCGTAAGGCTGTGGCAACGGCTGCTCCAGAACCAGCGCGGGGCCGTGGTCGCCCATGCCGTACGGCGGGACACGGACGCGGTGATCTGTCGCCTGAGGTTCCGGCTGTTCTGACGCGGGGGGTGTGGTGTCCCACGAGCCCGTGCCCCGCACCCCCGTAGAACCCCGCTCGCAAGCCGAAGCCCCGCCCCGCCGTAAGAGTCGCGTCAAAGGCGTATGCGCCGCCGTAAGGGACCCGTCAACGGCGGCCGAATCCGGTCACGGGCGCGGTTACCTCTAAGCGTCCGTTCCATTCGAACCTCATTCCAGGAGCTCACGATGGCCGATCTGGCCTTCGTCGTCACCACGATCGCGGTCTTCGCGCTGGTGGCCCTCGTCGCCAAGGGGGTGACGAAGCTGTGACCGCCGAGAACATCGTCGGCCTCGTCGTGGCCGTCGCCCTGCTGGGCTATCTCGTCCTCGCCCTGATCTTCCCGGAGAGGTTCTGAGCAGCGTATGGGTCCCGTCCTTGCCGGTGTGCTCCAGCTCATCGCCCTGATAGCGGCGCTGGCGCTCGCCTACGTCCCCCTCGGCAACTACATGGCCAGGGTCTACTCCTCCGACAAGCACCTGCGGGTCGAGAAGTGGATCTACAAGGGCATCGGTGCCGACCCGAACACCGAGATGCGCTGGCCCGCGTATCTGCGCGGGGTGCTCGCCTTCTCGGTGGTCGGGGTGCTCTTCCTCTATCTGCTCCAGCGGCTCCAGGGCATCCTGCCGGGCTCGTTGGGCTTCTCCTCCGTCAATCCGGCGCAGTCGTTCAACACGGCCGTGTCGTTCGTGACGAACACCAACTGGCAGTCGTACTACGGCGAGCAGACCATGGGGCATGTCGTACAGACGGCCGGTCTCGCCGTGCAGAACTTCGTCTCCGCGGCCGTCGGCATCGCCGTGGCGGTCGCTCTCGTACGCGGCTTCGCGCGCTCCCGTACCGGTGAACTCGGCAACTTCTGGGCCGACTTGGTGCGCGGCGTCATCCGCATCCTGGTGCCGTTGTCCGTTGTTGCCGCGATCGTGCTCGTCGCGTGCGGTGCCATCCAGAACTTCTCCGGTATCCACGAGGTCGGCCAGTTCATGGGCGGCCATCAGCAGTGGAACGGCGGTGCGGTCGCCTCGCAGGAGGCCATCAAGGAGGTCGGCACCAACGGCGGTGGCTACTTCAACGCCAACTCCGCCCACCCCTTCGAGAACCCGACCCCGTTCACGAACCTCTTCGAGATCTTCCTGCTGCTGGTGATCCCGTTCGCGCTGACCCGCACCTTCGGCGTGATGGTCGGCTCGATCAAGCAGGGCTACGCGATCCTCGCCACCATGGCCACCATCTGGGTCGGCTTCGTCGCCCTGATGATGTGGACCGAGTTCGCCCACCACGGCCCCGCGCTCCAGATCGCGGGCGGTGCGATGGAGGGCAAGGAACAGCGCATCGGCGTCGGCGCCTCCTCGATCTTCGCGGTGTCGACCACCCTGACGTCGACGGGCGCGGTGGACTCCTTCCACTCCTCGTTCACCGGGCTCGGCGGCGGAATCACCATCCTGGGCATGCAGTTGGGCGAGATCGCACCCGGTGGTACCGGCTCCGGCCTCTACGGAATGCTGATCATGGCGGTCATCGCGGTGTTCATCGCGGGGCTCATGGTCGGCCGTACGCCCGAGTACCTGGGCAAGAAGATCGGCACCCGCGAGATGAAGCTCGCGGCCTGCTACATCCTGATCACCCCGGCCCTGGTGCTGATCTTCGCGGCCGCCTCCATGGCGCTGCCGACCCCGCCGCACTCGATGCTCAACTCCGGCGCGCACGGCTTCTCCGAGGTGCTGTACGCCTTCACCTCCGCCGCGAACAACAACGGCTCCGCCTTCGCCGGTCTGAACGCGAACACCGACTGGTTCAACACCATGACCGGACTCGCGATGGTGCTCGGCCGCTTCCTGCCGATGGTGTTCGTGCTGGCGCTGGCCGGTTCGCTCGCCGAGCAGAAGCCGGTGCCGGTCACGGCGGGAACCCTGCGCACCGAAAAGCCTCTGTTCACCGGCCTGTTGGTGGGCGCGATCCTCATCATCACCGGTCTGACCTACTTCCCGGCTCTGGCGCTGGGTCCGCTGGCCGAGGGGCTGGCGTCATGACCACCCGCACAGACAACCAAGAAAACCAAGAGGACTCGATGTCCACTGCCACCCCGACCCGGGCGCCGCACAGCGATGTGCCGACCGGTCACAAGGACGAAGGACGCGTCGGCGCCGGCCTGTTCGACCCGAAGCAGCTGATCAGGTCCCTGCCCGACGCCTGCCGCAAGCTCGACCCGCGGATCATGGTCAAGTCGCCCGTCATGTTCGTGGTGTGGATCGGGTCCGTGCTGACCACGGTCTTCTCCTTCAAGGACCCGGGCGACTGGTTCGGCTGGACGATCAGCGCCTGGCTGTGGCTGACCGTCATCTTCGCCAACCTCGCGGAGGCCGTCGCCGAGGGCCGCGGCAAGGCGCAGGCCGACACCCTGCGCAAGGCCAAGACCGACACGGTGGCCAGGCGGCTCAACGGTTCCGTCGAGGAACAGGTCCCCGGCACCGACCTCCGCATCGGCGACCTGGTCGTCTGCGAGGCCGGCGACATCATCCCCGGCGACGGTGACGTCGTGGACGGCGTGGCGAGTGTCGACGAGTCGGCCATCACCGGCGAGTCCGCGCCCGTCATCCGCGAGTCCGGCGGCGACCGTTCGGCCGTCACCGGCGGCACGAAGGTCCTCTCCGACCGCATCGTCATCAAGATCACGACGAAGCCCGGCGAGACCTTCATCGACCGGATGATCGCCCTGGTCGAGGGTGCGGCCCGGCAGAAGACGCCCAACGAGATCGCCCTGAACATCCTTCTGGCGTCCCTCACCATCGTCTTCCTGCTGGCCTGCGCCACGCTCCCGCCCTTCGCGGACTACGCGGGCACGCACCTCACGATGATCGTGCTGGTGGCCCTGCTGGTCTGTCTGATCCCGACCACGATCGGCGCACTGCTCTCCGCGATCGGCATCGCGGGCATGGACCGGCTGGTGCAGCGGAACGTACTGGCCATGTCCGGCAGGGCAGTTGAGGCGGCCGGTGACGTCTCCACGCTGCTGCTCGACAAGACCGGCACCATCACCCTCGGCAACCGTCAGGCCTCCGAGTTCGTGCCGGTGACCGGCACCACCGCGGCCCAGCTCGCCGACGCCGCCCAGCTCTCCTCGCTCGCCGACGAGACGCCCGAGGGCCGTTCCATCGTCGTCCTGGCGAAGGAGAAGTACGACCTGCGCGAGCGCCACCAGGGCGAGTTGGCGCACGCCGAGTGGATCGCCTTCACCGCCCAGACCCGGATGTCGGGTGTGGATGTCGACGGGCGCAAGATCCGCAAGGGCGCGGCCGGTTCGGTCGTCACCTGGGTCCGGGAGCGGGGCGGCGAGGTGTCCGAGGACGCCGGCGCGCTCACCGACCGGATCTCCGCGGCAGGCGGCACCCCGCTGCTCGTGGCCGTCGAAGACACCGACGGCGCACGGGTGTTGGGCGTCATCCACCTCAAGGACGTCGTCAAGGCGGGCATGCGCGAGCGGTTCGACGAGCTGCGCCGCATGGGCATCAAGACCATCATGATCACCGGTGACAACCCGCTGACCGCCAAGGCGATCGCGGACGAGGCCGGTGTGGACGACTTCCTCGCGGAGGCCACTCCCGAGGACAAGATGGCCCTCATCAAGCGGGAGCAGGCCGGCGGCAAGCTGGTCGCGATGACCGGCGACGGCACGAACGACGCTCCCGCGCTGGCCCAGGCGGACGTCGGCGTCGCGATGAACACCGGTACGTCGGCCGCGAAGGAGGCCGGCAACATGGTCGACCTCGACTCGAACCCGACCAAGCTCATCGAGATCGTCGAGATCGGCAAGCAACTCCTCATCACCCGGGGCGCGTTGACGACGTTCTCGATCGCCAACGACGTCGCGAAGTACTTCGCGATCATCCCGGCGCTGTTCGCGGCCGTGTACCCGGGCCTGGACAAGCTCAACATCATGCACCTGGCCTCGCCCGACTCCGCGATCCTGTCGGCCGTCATCTTCAACGCGCTGGTCATCATCGCGCTGGTCCCGCTCTCCCTGCGGGGTGTGCGGTACCGGCCGGTCAGCGCCGACAAGATGCTCCGCCGCAACCTCGGGATCTACGGCATCGGCGGACTGATCGCCCCCTTCGTCGGCATCAAGATCATCGACCTCCTCATCTCCCTCATCCCTGGGCTGTAACTTTTTGAAAGCGTGCTGATCGGCTATGAACAACTCGGTATCGAATACAGCCCGGTTGCTCTGGGCGGGCCTGCGGGCGCTCCTCGTGTTGACACTGGTCACAGGCGTGATCTACCCGCTGGCCGTCACAGGTGTGGCCCAGGCGCTGTTCAACAACAAGGCGAACGGCTCGGAGATCAAGGCGGACGGCAAGGTCGTCGGCTCGTCCCTCATCGGGCAGTCGTACAACCTGCCGCTGAAGAAGGGCCAGGAGACCCCGGCCCCGGACCTCAAGTGGTTCCAGGGCCGACCGGCCAACGGGCTGGGTGTGAACTCGATCAACACCCAGTACAAGCTGATCCTCTCCGGCGCCACCAACCTCTCCGCAGACAGCAAGGTGCTCGTCCAGCAGGTGAAGGACGCCAAGGCCGCCGTCATCAAGGACAACTCGGTGCCCGGCTACACGGTCGAGGCGTCCCAGGTGCCCGCCGACGCGGTCACCTCCTCCGGCTCCGGCCTGGACCCGGACATCTCCCCGGCGTACGCGGGCCTCCAGGTCCACCGCATCGCCGAGAGGAACGGGCTGACCGTCACCCAGGTGCAGAAGCTGGTCGACGACCACACCGACGGCCGCACCCTCGGCTTCATCGGCGAGCCCACGGTGAACGTGCTGGAACTCAACATCGCGCTCAAGTCCCTTGTGACGAAGAGCTGATGGCGTTACGCGACCGGCAGGGGAGTCGGCGGCCCGGGCGAGATCCCGGCGTCGCCGACTCCTGCCGCCATGCCAGGGACCACACGAAAGGCACACCCCCATGACACGGGTGCTGGTGGTGGAGGACGACCCGCAGCTCGTACGGGCCCTCGTGATCAACATGCAGGCCCGGCAGTACGGCGTCGACGCGGCCCCCGACGGAGCCACCGCGCTCCGGCTCGCGGCCGCCCGGCAGCCGGACGTCGTGATGCTCGACCTCGGGCTGCCCGACATGGACGGCGTCGACGTCATCAAGGCGCTGCGCGGCTGGACCCGGGTCCCGATCCTGGTGCTGTCCGCGCGGCAGGCCTCCGACGAGAAGGTCGCCGCCCTCGACGCGGGCGCCGACGACTACATCACCAAGCCGTTCAGCATGGACGAACTCCTCGCCCGGCTACGGGCCGCCGTCCGCCGCGTCGAGGACGTGCCGCTGACTCCGGCGACCACCCTGGTCACCACCGACGACTTCACCATCGACCTGCTCGCCAAGAAGGTCACTCGCGCCGGACACGACATCCGGCTCACCCCCACCGAGTGGCATCTGCTGGAGATCCTGATCACCAACCCGGGCCGCCTGATCACCCAGAAATACCTGTTGCAGGAGGTGTGGGGGGTGACCCAGAGCAACAAGACCAACTATCTCCGGGTCTACATGGCCCAGTTGCGAAGGAAGTTGGAGGGCGACCCCTCCAGCCCCCGCTATCTGATCACCGAGCCCGGCATGGGCTACCGCTTCGAAGGATGACATGGGACGCGGCAAGCTCCGGATCTACCTCGGCGCGGCACCGGGCGTCGGCAAGACGTACGCGATGCTGTCCGAGGCACACCGCCGAATCGAGCGGGGCACCGACTGCGTGGTCGCCTTCGTCGAGCACCACAACCGGCCGCGCACCGAGGTGATGCTGCACGGCCTGGAGGAGATCCCGCGCCGCGAACTCGCCTACCGGGACACGACGTTCACCGAGATGGACGTCGACGCGGTCCTCGCCCGCCACCCCGAGGTGGCCCTGGTCGACGAGCTGCCGCACACCAACATCCCCGGCTCCCGCAACACCAAGCGCTGGCAGGACATCGAGGAGCTGCTCGCGGCCGGCATCGACGTGATCTCGACCGTCAACATCCAACACCTGGAATCCCTGGGCGACATCGTCGAGTCCATCACCGGCGTACGGCAACAGGAGACCGTCCCGGACGAGGTCGTCCGCCGTGCCGACCAGATCGAGCTGGTCGACATGTCACCACCCGCGCTACGGCGCCGGATGGCCCACGGCAACATCTACAAACCGGACAAGGTCGACGCGGCCCTCTCCAACTACTTCCGCCCCGGAAACCTCACCGCCCTAAGGGAGTTGGCGCTGCTCTGGCTCGCCGACCGGGTCGACGCCTACCTCCAGGAGTACCGCAGCGAACACCGCGTCTCGGCGATCTGGGGCTCGCGTGAGCGGATCGTCGTAGGCCTGACCGGCGGCCCGGAGGGACGCACGCTGATCCGGCGGGCCGCGCGCCTCGCCGAAAAGGGCGCGGGCGGCGAGGTGTTGGCGGTCTACATCTCCCGCAGCGACGGCCTCACGTCCGCGTCCCCGAAGGAACTGGCCCAACAGCGCACGCTTGTCGAGGACTTGGGCGGCACCTTCCACCAAGTCGTCGGCGAGAACATCCCGGTGGCCCTGCTGGACTTCGCGCGCGGGGTCAACGCCACCCAGATCGTCCTGGGCGTCTCCCGCCGCAAGGGCTGGCAGTATGTCTTCGGGCCCGGCGTCGGCTCGACGGTCGCCCGGGACTCGGGACCCGATCTCGACGTCCACCTCATCACCCACGACGAGGCGGGCAAGGGGCGCGGACTGCCCGTGAACCGGGGCGCGCGGCTCGGCCGGGCCCGGATCGTCTGGGGCTGGCTCGCGGGAATCGCCGGACCGCTGCTGCTGACCTGGCTGTTGAGCAGCGTCGCGCCCGAAGTGGGCCTGGCCAACGACATGTTGCTGTACCTGGCGCTGACCGTGGCGGCGGCCCTGCTCGGCGGACTCTTCCCGGCGCTGGCCTCGGCGGCGGTCGGATCGCTGCTGCTCAACTGGTACTTCACCCCGCCGGTGCACACCTTCACCATCGCCGACCCGAAGAACATCGTCGCCATCGCGATCTTCGTGGCCGTCGCGGTGTCGGTCGCGTCGGTGGTCGACCTGGCCGCGAGACGCACCCAGCAAGCGGCCCGGCTGCGTGCCGAGTCCGAGATCCTGTCCTTCCTCGCGGGCAATGTGCTGCGCGGCGAGACCAGCCTGGAGGCGCTCCTGGAGCGGGTCCGGGAGACCTTCGGCATGGAGTCCGCCGCCCTGCTGGAGCGCGCGAGCGACGTCGAACCCTGGACCTGCGCGGGCAGCGTCGGCCCGCGCCCCTGCCGGAGCCCCGAGGACGCGGACGTCGACGTACCGGTCGGCGACCACATGGCCCTCGCGCTCTCCGGGCGGGTCCTGCCGGCCGAGGACCGCCGCGTCCTCGCCGCCTTCGCCGCCCAGGCAGCCGTCGTACTCGATCGTCGTCGGCTACGCGAAGAGGCGGACCAGGCACGGGCGTTGGCCGAGGGCAACCGCATTCGCACAGCACTCCTGGCAGCCGTGAGCCATGACCTGCGCACCCCGCTCGCCGGTATCAAAGCGGCCGTCTCCTCGCTCCGTTCCGAGGACGTCGCCTGGTCGGACGAGGACCGGGCGGAGTTGCTCGCCGGCATCGAGGACGGCGCCGACCGCCTCGACAACCTCGTCGGGAACCTCCTGGACATGTCCCGCCTCCAGACCGGCACGGTCACCCCGATCATCCGCGAGGTCGACCTGGACGAGGTGGTCCCGATGGCGCTCGGCGGGGTCCCCGAGGACAGCGTCGAACTCGACATCCCCGAGACCTTGCCGATGGTGGGCGTCGATCCCGGGCTCCTGGAACGCGCGGTGGCCAACCTGGTGGAGAACGCCGTCAAGTACAGCCCGGACGCAACTCCCGTACTGGTCAAGGCGAGTGCCATCGCCGACCGCGTCGAGATCCGGGTGATCGACCGCGGCCCCGGCGTCCCCGACGAGGCCAAGAACCGCATCTTCGAACCCTTCCAGCGCTACGGCGACGCCCCGCGCGGCGCCGGAGTGGGCCTCGGCCTCGCCGTCGCCCGCGGCTTCACCGAGGCCCTCGGCGGCACCCTCGGCGCCGAGGACACCCCTGGTGGCGGCCTCACGATGGTGCTCAGCCTCCGACTCGCCCCCGCCCAGCACCTTGCCGACACCTCAGGAGCCACCTACAGTCCCGCTCCGTAATGTTCGCTTATCGGCCCGAAACTTTCGAAGGTGGGCCGGACGGAGAGACGGGACACATGCGGACCTACGACAACCCGGTCATCGGCGGGTTCCATCCCGACCCCAGCGTGTGCCGGGTCGGCGACGACTACTACCTCGCGTGCTCCAGCTTCGAGTACTTCCCCGGGGTCCCGCTGTTCCACAGCCGGGACCTCGTGCACTGGCGTCAGATCGGCAACGTCCTTGACCGACCGAGCCAGTTGGACCTGCCGGACGACACCCCCGCCTCGGCCGGCATCTACGCCCCGACCCTCCGCCACCACGACGGCCGCTTCTACCTGATCACCACCGACGTGGGCGGCAAGGGCAACTTCCTCGTCACCGCCGACCGGCCCGAGGGCCCCTGGTCGGACCCGGTCCTCGTCGACCTGCCCGGCATCGACCCCGACCTGGCCTGGGACGACAACGGCGATTGCTGGTGCGCGGTGTCCGGGGTGAAGGTCGCCCGCATCGACCCGGCGACCGGCAAGGTCCTGGAGGGCCCGCTCCCCGTCTGGTCCGGCACGGGACTCCAGCACCCGGAGGCCCCGCACCTCTACCGCGTCGGCGACTGGTGGTACCTGATGCTGGCCGAGGGCGGCACCGCACACGGCCACAGCGTCTCGATCGCCCGCGCCCGCTCCCCGCGCGGCCCCTACGAACCGGCCCCCGCCAACCCGATCCTGACCCACCGCAGCACCGACCTCCCGATCCAGAGCACCGGCCACGCCGACCTGGTCACGGCCCCCGACGGCACCTGGTGGATGGTGCTGCTCGGCACCCGCCCCCGGGGCTGGTTCCCCGGCTTCCACGTCCTGGGCCGCGAGACGTTCCTGACCCCGGTGGAGTGGGTGGACGGCTGGCCCAGGGTCGGCCCCGTACAAGAACAGCACCCGGCTCCGGCGGCCTGGCATCCCGTCCAACTCCCGCCGGTACGCGACGACTTCGACGACTCGACCCTCGCTGCCTCCTGGATCTCCCCGCGCGGCAGACGGGACGACAGCTGGTCGCTGACGCGTCGACCGGGCCGGCTGACCCTGGACGCACACGCGGGCCAGGTGTTCCTCGGGCGCCGCCAGCAGCACCCCGACTGCCGCGCGGCGGTCCGACTCGACCCCGGCTCCGGACGCGCCGGTCTCTCCGTCCGCATGGACGACGCGCATCACTACGGCGTGGAGGTGGCCGGGGGAGTGGCGAGCGTGGTCGTGCGGATCGGCCCGGTCCGGCAGGTGGTCGCGGAGCAACCCGTGCCGCCCGGTCCGGTCACCCTGGCCGTCGACATCGGTACGGCGGGCGTCGGCACGCGTGGCCCCGACACCCTGGCCTTTTCCGTGGAGGGTCCTCAAGGCGCCGTAGAAATGGCGAAGTTGGACGGACGCTATCTGTCCACGCAGGTGGCGGGCGGATTCACCGGACGGGTGATCGGCATGTATGTCACTGAGGGTGCGGCGGACTTCGACTGGTTCGACTACGAAGAGGCGCTGGGAAAGCGGACGACTACGGAGGGTGATTGACCCCGGAAATGCGTCGGGGCCGGTGCGCACCTCGTGTGTGCGGCCGGCCCCTCATGTTCTCGAAATGCTCAAGCGGCAGTCATCACCTGACGGTGTGGGGCGATGATCTGGCCGTCGGGCAGGAGCTCACCGGTGTCCTCGAACAGGAGAACGCCATTGCACAGCAGGCTCCAGCCCTGTTCCGGGTGGTGCGCCGTGAGGCGGGCGGACTCCCGGTCGGCGGATTCGGCTGTGGGACACGGTGGCTGGTGCTTGCACATTGGTGGGATCTCTCGCTCAGTTGTGGTCATGTCCGTCCCCCGTGGTGTTGAGTCGGTCCGAACCCAGTGTTGCCCCATGGACGTCAATCCGCAGGGATTTAGCAGCACCGCTTCTCACAGGTTCAAGACGCATCACCCGCGCGGACGGTTCATCCCAATTCCCAGCTCGTACGAGCTTTTTCGTGCTCGGACGAGCGTTACGAGCGTGAAAGGGCCGGAAACGCGATCGTACCCCGCCACCGGGAATTCGGTGACGGGGTACGAGGGTGACGGCAGGGGAAAGTCAGGCGGGCGAACCGAGCAGCGGCGCGGGAGTCACCCGATGGGTCAGCACCGGCAGCAACTCGGCGACCCGGTGCGGACGGTGGGCCGCGATGCCGGGCGGTGCCGGGGCCAGCGGGACCAGCAGATCGCTCGCGGCGGGGTGGCCGTCGGCGCCGTCCGCGGTGAGGTCGCCGTGCAGCCAGAGCGTCAGCATGTAGAGGCCGGGCACCGAGAGGAGGCGCGGTTGGTGGGTGCCCTTCATGCTCTCGGCCTGGCGCAGCGCGCGCTCGGTGGAGGCGATGTACGGGCCCTCGAAGAAGTGCGAGAACGCCCAGCCGTCGGGGGTCAGCATGGTCTCGGCCGCGGCGACCGCGCGGTCACCGCAGCGGATCAGGAAACGCCACCCGGCCAGCCGGGTCACGGCCGCCCCCTCCGCGGTCACGCGGTCCAACACATGGAGGGGCAGCGGGAGTTCGGGTGTGGCCGGCCCCTGGGCCGCGCGCAGGGACGGGGTTCGGGCCTCGCGGACTGCGGTGGGGGAACCGAGTGCCGTGAGAACGGAGCGCAGGGCGGGCGCGGGAGCCGGGGGGACATGCAGCGGCATGGTGGGTCGCCTCTCATTCGACAGGCACTGGTGGCGCGAGGGCGGGACGGGGGCGGACGGCGCTGTCAGCTCTCGGGGTCAGCGAGGTCGGGGCCGGGTTCCGTGCGCATGGGTAGGGCCCGCCGCACGTCACCTCGACGGCAGGTTCCAGGACCGGGGCGCCAACCTTCTGCCTTGTTCGCGGAGTTTATACGACACGTGTTCAGACGATGTTTCGTCTAACCGTTTCCCGCATGAACAACAAGGGCCTATTCGGCCAGGGATTCACGGGAATCATCCCGGTTCCGAACCGGCTCCGCGGCGATGACCTCGGGATATGTCTCCGATGGGGTCGGCCAATTGTCGTCGGCGTTTTTCACGAGGTCTTCATTGTGGACGGAACTGCATGCGCCGCATGCCTCGTGAATGTGCCGCGGGTCACGTCCGACCAGAGTAGCGGGCCCCGGGCCGGTCCGGGGACGTTATCGATCGCCAGGTCTGGGCATCATCCTTCCTGACCCGGGGACGAGGAGGTGACGCTTCGATGGGCGAGAAGGTCGTGGCAGGGCCGATCGAACTGGCCGACCGGCAGCGCTACCGCGCCAAGCTGCGGCGCTGTCTGACGGGGCTGGAGCGGTTGCTGGCCGAGAAGCGGTTCGACCGCCCCAGGAACCTCATGGGGCTGGAGATCGAACTCAACCTCGTCGGCTCCGACGGCATGCCGAAAATGCTGAATGGGCAAGTGCTGGAACGCATCGCGAGCCGAGATTTCCAAACAGAACTCGCCATGTTCAATCTGGAAGTCAACATTGCCCCACATCGATTGGAGGGCCGGGTATTCGACCGACTGGCCGAGGAGATCCGTACGTCACTGGCATATGCCCATCGGAAAGCGGGCGAGGTCGACGCCGGAATACTGATGATCGGCATTCTGCCCACACTCGACCGGGACGACCTGGTCTCCTCGAACCTCTCCGCGGTCGACCGCTACACCCTGCTGAACGATCAGATCGTGGCCGCCCGCGGCGAGGATTTCGTCCTCGACATCGAAGGTGTCGAGCACCTCACCTGCACCTCGGGCTCCATCGCGCCCGAAGCCGCCTGCACCTCCGTGCAGTTGCACCTCCAGGTCACCCCGGACCGCTTCGCCGACGTGTGGAACGCGGCCCAGGCCGTCGCCGCCGTCCAGGTCGCCGTGGGCGCCAACTCGCCCTTCCTGTTCGGCCGCGAGCTGTGGCACGAGTCCCGCCCGCCGCTCTTCCAGCAGGCCACCGACACCCGCCCGCCCGAACTCCAGGCCCAGGGCGTCCGCCCCCGCACCTGGTTCGGCGAGCGCTGGGTCACCTCGGCGTACGAGCTCTTCGAGGAGAACCTGCGCTACTTCCCGCCCCTGCTCCCGCTCCACGACGACGAGGAGCCCCTCGACGTCCTCGACGCGGGCGGCATCCCCACCCTCGCCGAACTCGTCCTGCACAACGGCACGGTGTACCGCTGGAACCGCCCGGTCTACGGCATCGCCGACGGCGTCCCGCACCTCCGCGTCGAGAACCGCGTCCTGCCGGCCGGCCCCACCGTCACCGACGTCATCGCCAACACCGCGTTCTACTACGGCGTCGTCCGCGCCCTGGCCGAGGAGTCGCGGCCGGTGTGGACCCGGCTGCCCTTCGAGGCGGCGGCCGCCAACTTCGACACCGCGTGCCGCCACGGCATCGACGCCCGCCTTCTCTGGCCCCGGCGCGGACGGCTCGGGGGCACCACCGAGATCGACGCGGTGACCCTCGTACGCGACGAACTGCTGCCGCTCGCCGAGGCGGGCCTGGACGCGTGGGGGGTCGAACCGGCCGACCGGGACCTGTACTTGGGCGTGATCGACGAGCGCTGTCGACGGCGGGCGAACGGCGCGACCTGGCAGTCCGCCACGTTCCACCGCGCGCTGGAACAGGGCCACACGAGAGACGCCGCGCTGGCCGCCACCACGCGGCGCTACAGCGAGTTGATGCACCTCGGGGAGCCGGTCCACACCTGGCCGGTGGGGCTGCCGGAGCCGGTGCCGCTGGGGTGAGGTGTGGGGGGTGGGGTGAACCGGCCCTGTTTCAGCCCGCGTTGGCGGCTGCGCCCGACGCGCCCGCCGCCACGATGGCCTGGAGGATCACCGACTGGATCTGGGCCGGGTCGGTCACCTCGTGGCCCGAGCCGCCGGTCGCCTCGGCGATCTGCCGGGCCTCCTCCTTGTCGGCCTCCGGGCCCACCGCGATCATGATGAGCGGTACCGGCCTTTCAGGGCTGGCGAGTTGCTTCAACTGCTGGACGAGGGCGGAGCGGGAGATGCTGCCCGGGTCCTGGTTGACCCCGTCGGTCAGGATGACCAGCGCGTTGAACTTCCCCTTCACATAGGAGGACGTGGCCGCCTTGTACGCGGCGAGCGTGGTGTCGTAGAGCCCGGTCGCCCCGCCCGGTACCGGCTTCAGCGAGCCGAACGCCGCTGTCAGGGCGTCCCGTTGGGTGCCGTCGCCCGTGCGGTCGCCGAGCCGCTCGGTCGGCACCAGGACGCGGTAGTCCTTGTTGCCGTCGAGCTTCGTCGAGAACTCCCACAGCCCGATCTCGTCCTCGGGCGTGAACGTGGCCAGCGCCTGGAGCAGCGAGCCCTTGGTGACGTCCATGCGCGACTGCCCGGTCCCCGGCACCGACTCCGACATCGAGGCGGACGCGTCGACGACCGTGGTGATCCGCGCGCTCTGCACCGTGATCGTCCAGGTGCCCAGGGCCTCTTGGAGCGCCGCGTCGGAGGCGGGCTCGGCCGCCGCCACGGCGTACGGCTGGGGACTGCTGCCACCGGCCTCGGCGACCACGGCCTTCGGCGCGCTGTCGTCGTCCGTGCGGAAGCCGTACTTCTCCAGGAGTTTGTGCTGCGCGGGCTGGTTCAGAAAGGTCAGGAACCGGATCGCGGCCCGGCTCTGGTCCGTGGTCAACCGCTCCTGGTCGACCAGGTTGTACGGATAGTCGAGCCGCGGGGAGCCGTCCTTCGGATAGAACAGGTCCAGGCTCCCGCCGCTGTCCGCCGACGCGTTGTACGAGAACGCCGACTGCTCGCTCAGCACCAGCGCCTGGTTGCGCTTCGGATTGCCCTGCTCGGTGCCCGAGGAGTCACGCGGCAGGGTGTCCAGCACCTGGCCGTCGGTGTCGGAGATCCGCTGCGACAGCGTCTTCATCATCGCCGCCGCCTGGGTGGCCCCGCCCTTGACCTTCGCCGCGGCCGTGCTCAACTGCGTGAGCGCCAGCAGCCCCGTCGCGCTGCGCGCCGGATCGGCCGCGCCCAGCCGCAGCGAGTCGTCCGTCAGCGTGGCACCGGCCAGGTCCAGCCAGGTGTACGTCTTCTTCGGCCACCCCAGCGACTTCGCGGCGGCGGGGACCATCGCCACCCCGACCGGCGTGGAGGCCACGTTGCCCGCGGCGGTGACCTCCGTGGCGGCGCTGTCGGCGGCCGACGAGACCTCGTTCACCCACAGCTCCGAGTCGGGCACCCACACCTGGACGTCCGGGTGCTTGCCCGCCTTGAGCGTGTCCGCGAACTTGTACGAGTCCTGGGCCGTCACCGAGATGTTCAGGCACTGCCCGTCGGACGTGATGCCCTGGTCACGGGCCTCTCCGGCCGCCGCACGCAGGGCGGGGGCCAGATCGGGGGAGGCGGCGAGCTTCAGCCGTACCGCGTCCTTGCGGCACGAGGAACCGAAGGAGAGCAACCCGCTCTGCACGGCTACGGCGGTACCGCCGGCGACGGTCAGCACGAGGACCGTGGCGACGGCCACCGTACGGCGGCGCGCGCGAGGACGGGGGTCGCTGCCGCCCGCCCGGTACTGATCGGGCAAGCTGTGACGTCCCATGACGGTGGTGCCCCTCCCTGTTGAACCTCGTGCCTCCGTCTCCCCCAACGGCCTGTCGAGCACGATCTTCGTAAGTTCTTTCGAGACCCTAGCGGGACGAAGATGGGCATGAGGCGGGATTTTCGAACTGAAGGCAGGTGCGCAGGTGGAGGCAGGGCAGGTGGCCGAAACTTTTCCGCTGGAGCGGCCCACGCGGCGGATTCTCCGGTCCGAGGCGCTGCTCGTTCTGGGGCTTTCGCTCGGTGCGAGTGGTGTGTCCGCCCTGATCAGTTTTGTCGGATCAGTCACGAAACCGGGCGGCCTCAAGGACCAGGCCGCCACCCTCAACGCCTCGGCCGCGCCGGGCCGTCCCTGGCTGGATCTCGCCTGGCAGCTGTTCGGGATCGCGTCGGCACTCGTCCCCGTCGCCCTCGTCGCGCACTTCCTCCTGCGCGAGGGCGAGAGCCTGCGCACGATCGGCTTCGACCGCACCCGGCCCTGGCCCGACCTGGGCCGCGGGGCCGCGATCGCGGCGGTCATCGGCAGCACCGGCATCGCCTTCTACCTGTCCGCCCGCGGCCTCGGCTTCAACCTCACGGTGGTGCCGGAGGCGCTGCCCGACGTCTGGTGGAAGTACCCGGTCCTGATCCTCTCCGCGATGCAGAACGCGATCCTCGAAGAGGTGATCGTGGTGGGCTATCTCCTGCGCCGCCTCGGCCAGTTGGGCTGGACGCCGGGCACGGCGCTGGTGGCCAGTTCCGTACTGCGCGGTAGCTACCACCTCTACCAGGGCATCGGCGGCTTCGTCGGCAACATGGTGATGGGCGTGGTGTTCGTCTACCTGTACCGCCGTTGGGGCCGCGTGGGCCCCCTGGTGGTGGCGCATTCCCTGCTCGACATCGGGGCGTTCGTCGGCTACGCGCTGCTGGCGGGGAAGGTCGGCTGGCTGCCGACGGCGTAAGTCCCGTGAGGGGCGGTCCCGTTGCGGCTCAGGCGAGCAGCTCGCCGTCGATGACCGTGACCGCCCGCCCGGTCAACAGGGTCCGCCCGCCCCGCAGTTCGGTCCGCACGAGCCCGGAACGGGGCGAGGCCTGGAGCCCCGTGAGGACCGCGCTCCCGAGCCGCTCGGACCAGTACGGAGCCAGCGCCGTGTGCGCGCTGCCGGTGACCGGGTCCTCGTCGATACCGACGTTCGGGAAGAAGCACCGGGACACGAAGTCGTAGCCCCGGGTGGGGTCTTCGGCCCGCGCGGTGGCGATGACGCCGCGCTCGGAGTGGGCGGCGAGCGCCTTGTGGTCGGGTGCCAGTCCTGCGACGGTCTTCTCGTCGGCGAGTTCGATCAGGAGGTCGCCGATGTTCGGGCCGGTGTCGAAGGCGGTGAGCGGCTCGACGCCCAGGGCCTCGGCGACACCGTCCGGGATCTCGACGGCGGTGAGCGGGGCGGTCGGGAAGTCGAGGGTGATCGAACCGTCCTCGGCCGGCGTGGCGATGAGCACCCCGCTCCGCGTGGCGAACCGCACGGGCCCTTCGTGGGCGCCGGTGGTGTGCAGCACATGGGCGGTGGCGAGGGTCGCGTGCCCGCACATCGCGACCTCGGTCGTCGGCGTGAACCACCGCAACGCCCAGTCGGCGTCGCCGCCCTCGGGCAGCCGGTGCGCGAACGCGGTCTCGGCGTGGTTGACCTCCATCGCGATCTTCCGCAGCCGGTCGTCGTCCGCCGGGAAGGCGTCGAGGAGCAGCACCCCGGCCGGGTTGCCGGCGAAGGGGCGGTCGGTGAAGGCGTCCACGATTCGAATCCGCATGCCGCGACGTTAGAGGCTGCGCGGAGCCGCGGGCCAAGGCCAATCCGGGGTCACTGGACCGATGTGCCGGCGGGGCGTTCCGGCTTGCGGGCCAGGAAGGTGGCGTAGGTCCGCTTCGTTCCCTCGGCCGGCTCCTGGACCAGGCGGCCGGTGACCGTGAGTCCGGCCCGGGTGAGTAGCTCGGCGATCCGGTCCGGTGGGAGCAGGTGCGACTCGTAGGAGACGGGGTGGCCGCCGTACGCCCGGGTCGGGCGCCGGAGTTGGCCCTCGCCCACGTGACCGGCCAGCATCAGAAGGCCGCCGGGAGCGAGGACGCGGTGGAACTCGGCGAAGACGACGGGCAGTTGGTCCGGAGGGGTGTGGTGCGTGGAGTAGAAGGCGAGGATGCCGCCGAGCTCGTCGTCCCCGATCGGCGCCGCGGTCATCGAGCCCACGGTGAAGGACAGGTCCGGGTGCGCGTGGCGGGCCAGTTCGATCATCCTCGGGGAGAGGTCGAGGCCGAGGACCGGCACCCCGAGCCCCGCCAGATACGCCGTGACCTTGCCGGGCCCGCACCCCAGATCCGCCACCGGGCCCAGGCCGTCGGCCCGTACAGTCGCCGCGAACGCGGCCAGTGTCGCGCGGGAGATCGGGTCCAACTCGGCCGGTGCCTTGACGAGTTGGGCGTAGTCGGCCGCGACGGTGTCGTACGACTCCCGGATCGCGGTGAGGTAGGAGGGCTGCGTGGTCACGCGGGTGACTCTACGGAGGGAGGCCGTCCGTCCGCCGCTGTCGGTCATGGTCCCGGTCGCGCTCCGGCCCAACTGGCCAGGAGTCGCAGGGATTCCGCGGAGGGCGACCCCGGTTCGGCGGTGAGGACGCCCAGGGTCTGCTCGGAGTCGTCGACGGGGGCGAACGCCTCGTAGCCCAGGACGAGTTCGCCGACGACGGGGTGGTGGAAGCGCTTGGTGCCGTGGGTGCGCTGGAACACGTCGTGGTCGGCCCACCAGCGGCGGAAGTCCGCGTCCTGGACGGAGAGTTCGCCGACGAGCTCGGCCAGGGCGGGGTCGTGCGGGCTACGTCCCGCGTACAGGCGGAGCGAGGCGACGATGCCTCGGGCGGCGTCCTCCCAATCGGCGTACAGGGTACGGAAGGTGTCGTCGAGGAAGACCAGCCGGGCCATGTTGCGGCTGCGGGCGGGCTGGTCCTCGAAGTCCGTGTACAGGGCGCGGGCGAGATGGTTGGCGGCCAGGACGTCCATACGGCGGCCGTAGACGAGGGCGGGGACGTCGGTGAGGCTGTCGAGCAGCAGGCGCAGTCCGGGGCGGACGCTCTGCGGCGGCAGTGCGCGAGGACGGCTGCGGGTCGGTCTGGCGATCCGGAACAGGTGGGCGCGCTCCAACTCGTTCAGCTGCAGGGCGCGGGCGATCGCGTCCAGGACGGACGCGGAGACGTTGAGGTGGCGTCCGCGCTCCAGACGGACGTAGTAGTCGACGCTGACGCCCGCGAGCTGGGCGACCTCCTCGCGCCGTAGGCCAGGAACGCGGCGGGTGCCGGGCAGGGGCGCCAGGCCCGCCTCCTCGGGGGTGATCTTCGCGCGGCGCGAGCGGAGAAAGTCCCGCAGCTCGCTGTTCGGTTCCTGGGCCATGCACCCACCGTAGACCGGGGTGACCTGGGGCGCGGGTGCCCCAAAGGGGGTCTGCTGGACCCCCGGTCGGAGCGGGTCTCCCGCCCCGGCCGCGCGTGGTGCTCGGCTGGTGGAGACAAGCACGCACCTGGAGGGACGTCTGATGAAGCGCAGGATTCTCGGCGGCACCGGTATGTCGGTGAGCGAATACGCGCTCGGCGCGATGATGTTCGGCGCGATGGGCAACACCGACCACGACGAGTCGGTCCGCATGATCCACACGGCACTGGACGCCGGGATCAATCTCGTCGACACCGCCGACGTGTACTCCGGCGGCGAGTCGGAGCTGATCGTGGCCAAGGCGCTGAAGGGCCGCCGCGACGACATCGTCCTGGCCACCAAGTTCGGGCTGCCGATGGGCGAGGACCCCAACCGGCGTGGCGGCTCGGCCCGTTGGATCCACCGCGCGGTGGAGGACAGCCTGCGCCGCCTGGAGACCGACCACATCGACCTGTACCAGATGCACCGCCCGGACCCGCACACCGACCTCGACGAGACCCTCGGCGCGCTGTCGGACCTGGTCCGGGCCGGGAAGGTGCGTGCCGTCGGCGGATCGTTCTTCTCCCCCGAGGAGATCGTGGAGGCGCAGTGGACGGCCGAGCGGCGCGGCCACCACCGGTTCCGCACCGAGCAGCCGCCGTACTCGATCCTCACCCGGGGTGTGGAGAGCCGGGTGCTGCCCACCGCCCAGCGCTACGGCATGGGCGTGCTGACCTTCGGTCCGCTCAACTCCGGGTGGCTCTCGGGCCGTGCGGATCCGACCGGCGGGCACCGCAACGCGGGTCCGGGGGCGAAGATGTTCGATCTCGCCCAGCCGGGCGTGCGGGCCAAGGCCGACGCCGTACGCGAACTGACCGCGCTGGCCGCCGAGGCCGGCCTGCCGCTGCCTCATCTGGCCGTCGCCTTCGTCCGCGCCCATCCGGCGGTCACCGCGGTCCTCATCGGTCCGCGCCGCCCCGAACAACTGGCCGACCTCCTCGCCGCGGCCGACGTGGAACTCGGCGACGACCTCCTCGACCGCATCGACGAGATCGTCCCGCCCGGCGTCGACGTGAATCCCGGCGACTTCTACATCGACCCCACCCCGCCGATCACGGAAAAGCGCCTGCGGCGCCGTTGAAGCCCGCTCGCCGTGGGCCTGTGATCACCGGCCCGTGGGCTTGTGATCACCGGCACAGGCCCACATCACTCCGTCATCACTCCGTCGACTCCAGAATGCGGCCGAGTGTCCGGCGCCCCAGGCCGCTCATCGTCGGATTGGTCTCGACGTAGTACCAGACGAGACCCATCGCCTGTTCGAACGCCCATGCCTTGCCGCGCTCCCACTCCAGATCGTCACAGGCCAGCGTCCGCCGGAGCACCTCCCGCGGGCCCGGCCGCAACAGGTGCCAGGCACTGACCAGATCCAGCGCGGGGTCGGCCGGGCCGAAGCCGCCGGTGTCGAGCACGCCGCTGAGCCGGCCTTCCGAGACCAGTACATTGCCGGGAATCAGGTCACCATGGCTCATCACGTCGGGACTCGTGCGCGGCAACTCCCGGAAACGGCCCCACACTTGGCGCAGTCGGGGCACGTCGAGCAGCCCCTCGCTCTCCTCGAAGCACGTCGCCATCCAGTCGTCGTGGTGGGCGAGAACGCCGCCGCGATAGTCGCCGCTGAAGAGCCGCCCCCGTGTCTCGGCGGCCCGCAGGGCCGCGATGAAGACCGCGAGGTCCTCGGCGAAAGCGTCCGACCCACTCGGGTCGGCATCGGAGGCGACCGCCCCCGGCAGCCATGTCTGGACCGACCACGGCATGGGGTAACCCGCTCCGGGCTTTCCCAGAGCGACGGGTTCCGGGACGGGGAACCGGGACACCCGCGCCAACTCCGCGCTCGCCCGGGCTTCCTGCTCCAGCACCGCCAGCGTCTCGGCGGAATCGGCCAGGCGCAGCGGGAAGCGCGCTGAGAGGTCGTTGCCGATGCGGAAGATCGCGTGGACCGTCCCGGTCGACGACAGGGGGCGGATCGCCTCGCCGCTCCACTGAGGGAACTGTTCCTGGATCAAGGCCGTGATGATCTCGGTGGTCACGTCCACTTGGTCATCGTGCATGGTCATCTCTCGCAGGCTCTTCCACTGGTCCGATGCGAACAGTCCGATGCGAAACGCCGGGAACAGGCGAGATCGGCTGAGGCGACAGCCAGTATTCATGCGCCAGGGTCCGGATCAACCGAGATTTTTTCGCCATCTGATGGGATCTGCGCCGCCGTCAGGGCACGGAAAGAACGACGGAGGGAATGCCAACCACTCGGGCGCCGAAGCCGAGAGACGCTCAGCTCCCGGACGCTTTGCGCGCCCTGAAGGCCGCTGCCTTGACTCGGCTCCGGCAGGCCGGGGAGCAGAAGTGGCGGACCGTATTGCGGGAAGCGTCCACGTACACGCGGTCGCAGTGCGGGGCCGTGCAGACGCCGAGGCGTCCGGCGAGGTCGCTGCCGATCGCCAGCGCGAGGGCGGTGGCACATCCGGCACTCCACCCCACGGAGAGGCTGTCGTCGGAGCCGTGGAAGTGGACCTGCCAGGGCTCGCCGTCGACGCGATCGAGCTGGGGGCGGGCGCCGGCGGCGAGCAGCAGGACGTTCACCAGCTGGGCCGCCTGATCGATGTGGCCGCTGTCGACGGCCTCGAACACCGCCCGCATCCGCTGGGCGGTGTGGGCGAGATGGGCGGCGTGGCCCGGCTCGACCGTGGAGCGCAGCGGCGTAGGAGGCAGCGCCTCGTGCACCGCCTGCGGGAGCTGATCCCCGTGCGGAGCGGTGTAGGGGCGACCCTGTCGGGTGCCGTCGGTCAGCGTATTCACGAGGGAGACGGCCGCGTCGAGCAGCGTCACCACGTGACCGTCGAACATCACTTGACCGGTCACTCCTTCGGCCTTTAGCGTGCGTGCGCAACCGACGATAGCCGTTTCGTCGGTCACGCACGAGGGGCTTCGGTGAGGTCTGCACAGGGCGGGAAGGACTTGCCGCGCGCGGTGCGGTTGCTGATTGCGGCGCGGGCGGTGAACCGGCTGGGGGCGTTCTCCCTGCCGTTCCTCACCGTGCTGATCACGACGCGTTTCGGTGCCGGCACCGTCGTCGCCGGGTACATCGGTGCCGCCTTCGGGCTCGCGACGATTCCCTCGCGTCTGGTCGGTGGTCGCCTGGCCGACCGTATCGGCCGACGGCGCACGATCGTGGCCGGGCTGACCGCGTGCGCGGTGGCGCAACTGGGCATCGCCTCGTCCGACGGTCTGGTGGCGGCGGCCTGCTTCGCGGTGCTGATGGGATTGGCCTTCGAAATCTACGAGCCGCCCAGCCAGGCGATGATCGCGGATGTCGTGGCGCCGGGTGAACAGGTCCGCGTCTACGGCCTGTTGAACGCGGCGCTGGCAGTGGCCGGGATGGGCGCGGGCCTTCTGGCGGCCGGGCTGGGGCGCTGGGACCTGCGGTGGCTCTTCGTGGTCGATGCGATCACCTGTCTGCTCTGCGCGCTGACCGTGCACCTGGTCCTGCCCGCGGACCGCCCCTCCGCGACAGCGGCAACAGAGCACGCGGTCACCGTCGCCCCCTGGCGAGATCGCTCGTTGCTCGTGATGCTCGCGGCGGGGACGCTGTTCGCGGTGGTCTACCTCCAGATCATGATCTCGCTGCCGCTGTCCCTGGAACTCCGCGGACTGCAACCGGCCGACGCCGGGCTGCTGTTCACCACGTCCGCCGTCACCATCGCCGCCGCGCAGCCACTGTCGCGGCTCGAACGACTCGCCACACTCCCGGCACCCGCCGCCTTCGCCGGCGGCTATCTCCTGCTGGCGCTGGGGCTTGCCGGATACGCTCTCGCCCACGGCCTGGTCGCCTACGTCGCGGCCACCATCGTGTGGAGCGTGGGCGACCTGCTCCTCGTGGGCCGCGCCTACGCACTCGTCGCCGGCATGGCCCCCGCCGGAGGGAAGGGGCGCTACCTGGCGGTCTACGGCACGAGTTGGGGCATCGGCGGGATCGTCGCCCCGCTCATCGGCACACAACTGCTTGAGCGTGCCGGAACTCTCGGGTTGTGGTGCGCCATGTCCTGTGCGTGTCTGATCCTCGCGGCCCTGCATCCTGCCTGGATCCGCACCGCCGCCGACGGCCGTGAACGGGACGCGACGCCCACTCGGGATCAGGCTGCCCGTCCGTAGCCGGCGGCTCGCGAGCGGGTCCTCGCTCAGTACTTCGAGTCGGCGGTTCCACCTCTGCCGAAGAGGCTCTCCGCGACTCTGTCGGGAATCTTGAGATCCGGGGTCACCTTCCTTGATGCCACCACAGCGCAGCCGACCATTTACATAAACTGTGAATATAAAATTGCTATGCTTCGGGCGTGAGTCGTCACGACACCGCTCCTGGCGCGTCCGCCGCCATCGGGGCAGCCCTCTACGGCCTGGCCACCAGGGCCGCGAGACGCCTGCCCCGGGACATGAGCCTGACGTCCGCCGCCACCCTGGCCACCCTGGACCGGACCGGCCCGCGGCGCATCACCGATCTGGCCGCGGTCGAGGGCGTCACCCAGCCCGCGATGACCGCCCTGGTCCGGGTGATGGAGGAGTCCGGACTGGTCGAGCGGCGGGGCGACGCGTCCGACAAGCGGGTCACGCTGGTGTGCCTGACCGAGGCCGGCTCCTCCTATGTCCGGACGCGGCGCCAGGCGGGCGTCCACGGGTTCGAGCGGTTGATCGGCGAGCTCACCGGCGACGAGGTCGAGGCGCTGGTGGCGGCCCTTCCGGCGCTGAGGCATCTGGCAGAGCTCGAAGTTCAGGACCGGGAAAGGCCGAAGAAGTGACCGGGCAGCCGGTCGGCGGGGGTGCGGTGAAGGCGTTCCCGGTGGCGCGTTCCGAGGCGCGGCTGCTGGTCCCCGCCCTGATGTTCATCGCTCTGGTCGTGGCGGCGGTCGCCAGCCTCGGGACGCCGCTCATCACCAGCGTGGCGACCTCGTTCCACGTCTCGCTCGGCAGCGCGCAGTGGACGCTGACCGTCGCGCTGCTCAGCGGCGCCGTCGCCACTCCTGTCCTGGGCCGGCTCGGAGCCGGTCCGCACCGGCGGGCCACGATCCTCGCCACGCTGGCGGTCGTCGCCGGCAGCGCGCTCACCGTGCTGCCGCTGCCGTTCGCGTGGCTGCTGGCCGGCCGGGCGGCCCAGGGCGTCGGGCTCGGGCTGACGGCGCTGATGATGGGCGTGGCCCGGGACCACCTCCCCGAGGAGCGCGGCGCGGCCGTGATCGCCCTGATCTCGGTGGTCTCGATCATCGGGGCCGGCGTCGGCTACCCGCTGGCCGCACTGCTCGCCGAGCTCGGCGGGGTACGGGCCGCCTACGGCCTCGGCCTGGTCGTCACCGCCGCCGCCCTCCTGACCGCGTGGCGCTCCATGCCCGAAGCCCCCGAAGGCCGCTCCGCCCACGTGGACGTGGCAGGCGCGGTCGTCCTGGCCGCCGCGCTGCTCCTGGTGCTGTTCCTCGCCGGCGAACGGAATCTGTGGAGCCGGCACCTCGCGGTGGCGGCGGGCCTCGCCGTCGTCGCGGTGGTGCTGCTGGGCGTCTGGGCCGTCATGGAGCTGCGCAGCACGACGCCCCTGGTCGATGTGCGGGCGGTGCGGCACCCGGCGGTCGCCGGGGCGAACCTCGCCATGTTCGTCGGCGGGATCGGCATGTACCTCCTGCTCACGCTCATCACCCGGTACGCGCAGACGCCGCACGGCGCCGGCTACGGCTTCGGGCTGACGACCTTCGTCGCCGGACTGGTCCTCGTCCCGTTCTCGGTGCTGGGGTTCGTCGCCGGCAAGCTCACGCCGCGGGTCCGGACGCGGATCGCCGACCCCCTGCTCCTGGCCGGCAGCGCCGTCGTGGTCGGCGGCGGGTTCGTCCTGTTCGCGGCGGCCCGGTCGGACCTGGCCGAACTGTTCGCGGCGATGGGCGTGCTCGGCCTCGGCGTCGGGGGCTTCTCGGCCGCGATGCCCGGAGTCATCCTGGCCGTCACCCCCAAGAGCGAGACGTCGAGCGCCATGAGCTTCAACTACGTCGTCCGCAGCGTCGGTTACTCCCTGGGCAGCGCCATCGGCGGCCTGATCCTCGCCGCGGGCACCGGCCCCGGCCACCTCTTCCCCGACGACAGCGCCTACACCACCGCCGCGCTGGTCGGCATCGGCGCCATGGTGATCACGACGCTGACAAGCCTCGCGCTCGCCCGTCGACGCTCGTCCGAGACCACCCCGTAAGTCAGATGCACTCATCCCGACACTGGAGGTTCCATGCCCAAGGGCTACTGGGTCAGCGCCTACCGCACCGTTTCAGACCCCGAGAAGCTGGCTGCCTACAACAAGCTGGCCGCTCCGGCCGTCAAGGCCGGGGGCGGCCGGGTCCTCGTCCGTGGCGGTCGGGTCGTGGCGCATGACGCCGGAATCGCCGAGCGCACCGTCCTGATCGAGTTCGACAGCTACGAGCAGGCCGTCGCGGCGCACGAGAGTGCGGCCTACCAGGAGGCGCTGGTCGCCCTCTCCGACGGCGTCGAGCGCGACTTCCGTATCGTCGAAGGCATCGACTGACCGAGGTCCGGTCGGATCTTCACTGAAGTTCGGATCTTCACTGACGTCAGGGGGACCGCGCCCTCCCCGTGCCGTTCGGCGACCAGCTTCTCGGCCTGCCGGATCACGCGGGTGCGGGTCCCCCTCGACGAGTCCCCCTGTGCGGTCCTCCAGGACCGCCGCGACCGGGCACTCGTCCACCCGGCCGGTGCCGGGCGCCATTCGAGGATCGAAGTCCATCGCGCTCGCGTGATCCCGCTCCAGCCAGGACTCGAAATCGGCCGCCGTGACCCTGCTGCTTCGCGGCTCCCCCTGATCAGTGCGACGAGCCCCGCTTCACAGCGACCGGACAACAGAGCAGTTCGGCAGGGGGTTGCCATGCGAACAGTTCCGATATATCGTTGACGCATCGCGACAGATCAACGATGGAATGGAGTGATTGCGATGCGTACCCACGGATACGAGCGTGGACATGGACAGGACGGCCCCTTCCGGCGCGGCCGGGGTGGCCCCGACGGGCGGCGTGGGGCTTTCGGACCCTTCGGGCCCGGTGGTCCGGGCGGTCCCGGTGGCCCCGGCTTCGGACCGGGCTTCGGTCCCGGCCCCTGGGGTGGACGAGGGCGCGGCGGCCCGAGGGGCGGCCGGGCGCGGCGCGGTGACGTACGCGCGTCGATCCTGGCCCTCCTCAAGGACCGGCCGATGCACGGCTACGAGATGATCCAGGAGATCGCCGAGCGCAGCGGCGGCGCGTGGAAGCCGAGCCCCGGCTCGGTCTACCCCACCCTGCAGCTGCTGGAGGACGAGGGCCTGATCGTCAGTGAGTCGGAGGGCGGCAAGAAGCTCTTCGCCCTCACCGAGGCCGGCCGTACCGCGGCCGAAGAGGGCCCGGACGCCCCCTGGGAAGAGGCTTCCCGCGGTGTCGACTGGGAGGCCCTCACCGAGATCCGCCAGGCCGGCTTCGGTCTGATGGAGGCCTTCGGCCAGGTCTGGAAGACCGGCAGCAAGGAGCAGCGCGAGAAGGCGCTGACCGTCATCAACGACGCCCGCAAGAAGCTGTACCTGATCCTGGCCGACGAGGACTGATGTCCCCGGCGCCGGAAGAAGCGGCAGGCCAAGGCGCCCCACGGAGCTTCCGTGGGGCGTCTTTCCTGTGCGCGTTCCCGTTCCTGCGGTGCCCCGGTGCTTTCCTCAGGCCACCAGCCCGGCCAGTTTGCGCAGCGATTCGTTCAGAGCGGCCGTCCCCGAGTCCTTCAGCTTGCCCGCCATCAACGACACCGCCGCGCCCGTGAACTCGCCGTCGATACGGACCGTCGTGGCGTCGCCGTCGGGTGTGAGCGTGTAGCGCGTGGCGACGTTCACCGCCATCGGCCCCTTGCCGCGGATGGCCAGCACCCGGGCCGGTTCCAACTCCGCGATGGTCCACTCGACTTCGGCCGGGAAGCCCATCAGCTTCATGTTCTCCTGGAAGGTCCCGCCCACGGCGAGTTCCTCCGGGCCGCCCTTGGGGAAGTTGGTGTGCGTCGCGTTCCACTCGCCGTACGCGGACCAGTCCGTGAGTTGTGCCCACACCTTCTCGGCCGGGGCCTCGATGCGTGCCTCCGCGCTGATTTCGGCCATGCGACCACCTCTTCGTATCGGGCTACGGTGTCGCGGAACGTAGCCGCAGGGCGCGCAACATTCAATACTGATGAACCGTCAGGAATTGTGCGTGTGCGCCCACTTGCGTCGTTCAGCCCACCCGCCGTATCACCGCCGCGTCGAACAGGTCCCACGCGCGCGGGTGGGCGCTCTCGTCGTGACAGTGCCACGCGTCCCAGAACAGGTCGGCGGGCAGCGCGTCCTCCGGGGCGTAGACCCGGTACACGTACTGCCTGCCGTCGACCGCCGGCAGAGCCACCAGCCAGCACCTGCTCTCCATGTTCGCGAAAGACGTACGCCGGGTGCAGGGCGGTTGCGTACGGGGCGCGCGGTAGACCGGCGTGCGCCTCTCGAGGTCAAGGGGCGTGATCTCATCCGTAAGGAGGAGATTGCGTCGCCCCGGGTCCACTTTGTGTGGGACGACGAAATGCAACCCTCCGGGGATGCCCTCGAAGCGGGGGACTGATGGGGTAGGAGAGTGCAACCCCGTATCCCCAGGCAGTCGGTCCACGAGCAGGGCATCCACCGCGCGGACAACGATGCCAGGCTCAGTGCAGAGCTGGCAGCGGTGGTCGCCGGTGCGCGCCGCCGGGCCCTGCGGGACGGGGACCGGCAGATCGACACGGCCCATCTGCTGCACAGCCTCCTGGAGTCGGACCCCGAGGCGCGCGCCGTCTTCGGCGACGGCCCGCAGATCGCCCGACTGCTCGGCTACCTCGTCCAACGCAGCATCGGCTACGGCCTCCGGTGGCAGGGCTCGGTCGAGGACTCCGGCGCGATCCCCGTGATCCCCGTGGCGGAAGGCTGGTCACCACTGGCCGCCGATGCGCTGGAGTACGCCTGCGAGCGCGCGGAGCTCCGCGGCGACGACCTGGCGAGCGGCATGGACCTCCTCGCCACGATCGTCGCGGACCCCGGGTCGCGTGCCGTGGAGGTCCTCCATCGCGCCGGCATCGAGTCCCCCGAGGTGCTGATCTGGATCGAGGGCCGCTCGGGGGAGTACGTCGGGGGCGGCGGCGAGACGGGCTGCTGAGCCGAGCCGCACGCATGCCCCGGCCCGCCGGGTGCCCTGGTAAGGGGCTCGTCCATCACCTGAGACAGGTGTCAACAGGGGTGACGCTCATGTCGTCCCCTGTCATCATGTGGCCGTGCATACGTCTGAGAGCAGTGCGGCCGGCGGTGGTGCGGGTGGCGGCAAGGGTGTCGGGCTCGGCCTGGCGCTCGGGTCCGCGTTGGCCTTCGGCGGGTCCGGGGTCGCGGCGAAACCGCTGATCGAGGCGGGGCTCGACCCGCTGCACGTGGTGTGGCTGCGGGTGGCCGGCGCGGCCCTCGTGATGCTGCCCCTCGCCGTACGCCACCGCTCGCTCGTCCGCCGTCGCCCCGCGCTGCTCCTCGGGTTCGGGCTGCTCGCCGTGGCCGGTGTCCAGGCCTGCTACTTCGCCGCGATATCCCGCATACCCGTCGGCGTCGCCCTGCTCGTGGAGTACCTCGCACCCGCCCTCGTACTCGGCTGGGTGCGGTTCGTGCAGCGGCGTCCCGTCACCCGTGCCGCCGCGCTCGGCGTGGTCCTCGCGGCCGGCGGTCTCGCCTGTGTCGTCGAGGTGTGGTCGGGTCTGAGCTTCGACGCCGTGGGACTGCTGCTCGCGCTCGGCGCCGCCTGCTGCCAGGTCGGCTACTTCGTCCTGTCCGACCAGGGCAGCGACGCCGGCGCGGAGGCCCCCGACCCGCTCGGCGTGATCGCCTACGGCCTGCTCGTCGGCGCCCTCGTCCTCACCGCGGTGGCCCGCCCCTGGACCATGGACTGGTCCGTCCTCAAGGGCGACGCCCACATGAACGGCACCGCGGTCCCGGCCGCCGTCCTGCTCGCCTGGATCGTCCTGATCGCCACGGTCCTGGCGTACGTCACCGGAGTCGTCTCCGTCCGCCGCCTCTCCCCGCAGGTCGCGGGCGTCGTGGCCTGCCTCGAAGCGGTCATCGCGACCGTCCTGGCCTGGGTCCTGCTCGGCGAACACCTCTCCGCGCCGCAGATCGTCGGGGGAGCGGTGGTCCTGCTGGGCGCCTTCATCGCCCAGTCCTCCGCCCCCACGAAGGGCTCCGAGGAGCCGGTGGCCAGCGGCGGCCCCGAAAGGGAGTTGTCCCGCCGAGGCACGGCCGCCTAGCGCCTGCCGGCGGAGCAGGTCGCGGGGAAACGGAGACGTCCGTGATAGGCGTCGGTGAACCCGGAGGGCGTGACGACGCGATGGGCCCCTGCGGAGACGGTTCGCCCGTGCGGGAGCCGACGACCGACGGCCGACGACGACGCGGCTGGGGTCCCCACGTCCTTGAGACGGCGGGGGAGTGCGTGCCCCGCCCCGCCTCTGCGGACACGGCCCAGCGGAACGCACTCGTCCTTCCGGGGTGAGGAGAGATCCCGTCAGCCCTGCCGCCGACGCAGCAGATGCTCACGGGCCACCGCGTCCCGGGGACCACCCCGCTCCACGAGCCCCGCCGCGATCCGGTCCTGGACCTCGGTCGACCGCTTGCCCGCGTACTTGAACTTCGCCCGCACGCCGGTCACTTCGAGCCGCACCACCCGGATACCGGACAACAGCCGTCCGTACGGCGGCTCGCCCGCGAGGACCGTCGACGAGCCGCCCTCGGGCTGGAAGTGCCCGACCTGGTGGTCGAGGAGGGGTGCCATCTCGGCGGGATCGTCCACCAGGTGGGCGGTGCAACGGAGTTGGACCGCCGCGTAGAAGCTGGTCGGTACGCCGTGCTCGGTCGGGCCGTCCGGTTCCGCCTGCCAGGGGCCGGGGACGTAGACGTAGTCGTCGACGACGCTCAGGACCACCTGCGGGGCCGCCTCCAGCGCGGGCAACAGGGGGTTGGCGCGGGCGAGATGGGCGATCGCCTCGCCTCGCCCGGGGTCGTAGGCGAAGTGGAGCGGTTGGACGAACGGGGGTTCACCGGAAGGGCCGTTGACGGCCAGTTGGCCGAAGTCGTGGGCGGCGAGCCAGTGTTGCCACTCGGTGTCGTGCTGGGGTGCGTCCCAGGGGTGGATGAGCATCACAACGCGGCGAGGTAATCGGGGAGTTCGGTGCCGGGGGCCAGGTCGTCGTTCGGGAGCGGGGCTCCGTAGGAGGGGTGGAGAGGGACCACGCCGGCCCAGTGCGGGAGGTCCAGGTCCTCGGGGTCGTCGTTCGCGCCGCCGGTGCGGAGCTTGGCGGAGACCTGGTCGAGGTCGAGGCGGATCACCATCGTGGCGGCGAGTTCCTTCTTGTTGGCGGGTCGCGAGTCCGCCGACCGGCCCGGCACGACGTGGTCGACCAGCGCGTCCAGCGCCGTCCGCTTCTCCTCCGGGTCCGTCACCTGGTGGGCGATGCCGTGCACCACCACGGAGCGGTAGTTGATCGAGTGGTGGAACGCGGAACGGGCCAGCACCAGACCGTCGACGTGCGTGACCGTCAGACACACCGGGAGCCCCGGATCGGCCTGCCCGGTCATCCGCAGCGGGCGCGCACCCGTCGAACCGTGCACGTACAGCCGCTCGCCGACCCGCCCGTACAGCGTCGGCAGCACGACCGGCGCCCCGTCGCGCACGAAGCCGAGGTGGCAGACGTACGCCTGGTCGAGTATCGCGTGCACCAACTCCTTGTCGTACGACGCCCGGTCCGCGGAGCGCGTGGGGACGGTGCGGTCGGTGGGCGTGTAGGCGGCGGCGGGCGGTGACGTCGGCTGCGCGGTGGTCCCCGGCATGTTCTCTCCAGGTGCTGATCGCTGGTTGCTATTCGTATTGCACTAGTGCATAGTGTGCTTTGTGCTAGGAGGATATCGGATCGAAGGGCGGCGTGCAGCGGACATCGCGGCGGACGTCGAGCGCGCGGTCGGTGCGGGCGAGCTGGAGCCCGGGCAACTGCTGCCGCCCATGCGGGAGTTGGCCGTAGAGCTGGGAGTGAACCCGAACACGGTCGCGGCCGCGTACCGGACGTTGCGGGAGCGCGGGGTCATCGAGACCGCCGGGCGCCGGGGCAGCCGGGTACGGCCCAAGCCGGCCACGACCGGGCGCGAGCACATCCGGGTGGACGTACCGGCGGGGGTGCGCGATGTGTCGCACGGCAACCCGGACCGGGCGCAACTGCCCTCGCTCGCCCGCGCGTTCACCTTCGCCGCCGAACAGTCCGACCGCGAACCGGTCATGTACGGCGACGCCCCGGTCGAGCCGGAGCTGGCACGCATCGCCCGGACCGAACTGGACGCGGACGGGGTCCCGGCGGGCCCCGTGGCCGTCGGCTCCGGCTCGCTGGACGTCATCGAGCGCGTCCTCAGCGCCCATCTGAAGCCCGGGGACACCGTCGCGGTCGAGGACCCCGGGTGGGGCAGCCTGCTCGATCTCGTACCGGCGCTCGGGCTGCGCGTGACCCCTGTCGGAGTCGACGACGAGGGGCCGCTCCCCGACGACGTGCGCACCGCGCTGGAGTCCGGCGCGCGGGCCCTGATCGTCACGGACCGGGCGCAGAACCCCACCGGAGCGGTGGTGAGCGCCACGCGCGCGCGTGCGCTGCGTTCCGTGCTGCGGGCCCACCCGGAGATCCTGCTGATCGAGGACGACCACGGCCACGGCATCGTCGACCAGCCCCTGCACCCCTTGGCCGGTGCCACCCGCGCCTGGGCCTTCGTCCGCTCGGCGGCCAAGGCGTACGGCCCCGATCTACGCCTCGCCGTGCTCACCGGCGACGCCGTCACCCTCGACCGCGTCCGCGGCCGGCAACGGCTGGGCCCGGGCTGGGTCAGCCGCCTCACTCAACGGGCCGTGGCCCGGCTGTGGGCCGACGGCGCGGTCGACACCCCGGCGGTGGCGGCCGCGTACGGCGCCCGCCGGGACGCGCTGATCGCCGCGCTCGCCGAACGCGGGGTCGCGGCCCACGGCATGAGCGGCCTCAACGTGTGGATCCCGGTGCCGGACGAGACCGGCGCGGTCTCCCGTCTCCTCCACGCCGGTTGGGCCGTGGCCCCCGGCGCCCGCTTCCGGCTGAGCGCGCCTCCCGGCATCCGCGTCACCGTCTCGACCCTGACACCGGAGGAGACGGACGACCTGGCGGAGGCGATCGCCTCGGCCTGCGGATCGATGCCGATGCGGGGGTACGCGTAGGTTCGGGGTACCGGTAGAGGCTCCGCGCACGGGGCTCCGCGGGCCCGCCTAGCGCCCCGCCGTACGCCTCACCTGGGTAAGTCCCGCACCCGCAAGCACAATTACCGCCCCGACCGGTGTCGACCAGGTCAACGACTCGCCCAGGATCGCGACGCCCGCCGCCGTGGCGATGACCGGGATGAAGTACGTGACCATCTGGGCGGTCGTGGGGCCGACCTCGGCGACCAGGCCGTACTGGAGGAGGACGGCAAGTCCCGTGCCCAGGGCGCCCAGTGTGGCGATCGCCAGCAGGGGGAGGAGCGGGAAGCGGGCTGGCACCGAGGTGAACAGCGGTGTGATGACGGCCAGTTGGAGGGTCGCCAGGAGCAACTGGGCGCCGGTCAGGGAGAGATGGGATGCGTCGGTGCCCGCCAGGGTGCGGCGGACGTAGATCCAGCCGATCGGATAGCTGAGCGAGGCCAGCAGGGCCATCGCCGTGCCCGTGGCGTCCAGGCCGTGGAAGCCCTGCCAGGCGCCCAGGACCGTCAGGACGCCCAGGAAGCCCAGGCCCAGACCGGCCACGCGGACGCGGGTCGGGCGGTCCTCGGAGAGGGCGACCAGGGACAGTGCCATGCCCCACAGCGGCGAGGTCGCGTTGCAGATGCCCGCGAGTGTGGACGGGATCGTCAGCTCCGAGTAGGCGAAGAGCGAGAACGGCAGCGCGTTGAGCAGGAACGCGGCGACCGCCAGATGGGCCCAGGTGCGTGCGCCCCGGGGCAGCCGCTCGCGCTTCACGGCCATCGCCGCCGCGAGCACCGCCGTCCCGAACAGCAGCCGCCCGAACGTCACTTGGAAGGGTGCGTAGCCGTGTGTGCCCACCTTGATGAGCAGAAAGCTGAAGCCCCAGATGAGGGAGAGCGCCCCGAACCGCAGCCGCCAGTCGAGTGCGCGGCGGGGGAGGGGAGGGGCGGGGTCGGTGGTGTCCCGGGTCTGCTTGCGGGGCGCTGCGGTGGGCACGGCACTGGTCATGGGTACCA
>NZ_JAENRY010000112.1 GCF_016612545.1 Streptomyces sp. MBT65
CTGGTCACCCTCCCCCAATAGCGCGGACTCGGACTGGGTTCGTTGGCAAACGCCTCGACTGGATGACAAGGGACACCAGTTCGCCGGAGGCAGACACGGAAGATCTCGAAGGAACCGGTGTTCCGCGGCAGGCCATGTCAACGTTCAACACCCTGCTCGGAGAGCCGTTCCGAGCCGATGGCCATGGAGGCGCCCCTGCTCCCGCACCGCCCCGGCGACCCATCCCATCCCATCCCGACTCGCCAGATCCGGTCTACTGGGTCACCCCGCGCCACTTGGCCGGTGACGACGGCATGCTCGCCGAGCGGATCGGCGACACCCTGGCCGACCTTGGCTGGCGCATGTGGCCCACTGCCCGCGACACCCTGCTGTACGTGAGTCCGGACGGGCTGCGCGGTGCGGAGTGGATCCTCGCGGCCTATCCGTTCAAGCTGGGCGGGCTGTCCGTAGCTTGACAGTTGAGTGTCCGTCCGCACGCCGACGCCGCGATGGCGTCGTGGAACGCGTACTTCACCACCGGCGTTCCGTACGAGGTACTCGCCGATCTCCTCATGGCGATCGACGCCCGCGAGGCGCCGGACACCGCCTTCGAGAGAGCCGAAGCTGTGATCGGCCATGACAGCGACTGGCGCACCCCGAAGCGAGCCGAGGTGGCTACCTCCACCCTGGGCCCGCGAATACTTGGCTAGCCACACGATTGCTGTTACGGTAATCATGTGGCTAGCCACGCTTTCTCTTGAACTTCCCCCGCAGAACTGAGGAGACCCCATGTCCCACGAGAACTCTCTGGTGAAGCCTCCGATCAATCAACGCGTGCTGACCCTCGGCATCACCTCTGATGCGCTGTCGCCGGACGATTTCCCGCCGGGGGTCGCGACGCTCGAAGAGCTGGTCGCCATGAGGGAGCGCAGCTGGGCTGCGCTCCAGGCGACAGGCATCGACGGCGAGGCGGGATATGTCAGCCTGGACCCCGACGAGGCCGAGGCCGAGCTGCGCCGGCTGTTCGACGCGCACTCATACGGGGTGGTGCTCATCGGCGGCGGCATCAAGAACGTCCCGGAGTACACCGTCCTGTTCGAACGGATCGTCAACGTGCTCATCGACCTCCAGCCCGACATCCGGTTGAGCTTCAGCTCGCATCCGACGAACGTGCCCGAGGCGCTGCAACGCTGGCTCAAGAAGTCCTAGCCAGCGATCGTCCGACTCCCCGCGCAGTGGGCAGCCTGAGTCGCAAGCCTTCACAGTCGGCAGCTCGTCACCACCGTCAGTACCTGCCCGCCCGACCAGGCGGCCACGGTCCAGCAGGCCGGCGACGCCGGGCACGTACGGGGCAAGTACGGTCCTGCCCGTCGCCCGAGCACGCCCACCCACCGTCTCCCCAGGCGGCGGAGCGGCCGGCCGCACCGACCACCCCACTCACACTGGCTGAGGAACCGAACCATGCCCACCCCCGAACTCCGCATCCCCACGACGGCCGACGCAGGACCGATGAGCTACGCGATCTTCCAACTCGCCCGCGCCCACCGCGCCTACGCCGCCGCTCTGCTGCGCGACATGGACCTGCATCCCGGACAGGAACTGGTGCTGATGCACCTTTTCGACCGGGACGGCCAGTCCCAGTCCGAGCTGATCGAATGCCTCGGCGTGGACCACTCCACGATCTCCAAGGCGCTACGCCGCATGCAGGACGCCGGCCTGGTCATCCGCGAGCCGGCCGCACATGACCGGCGCGTCATGGTGGTCCAGCTCACCGACAGGGGCCGGGCGATGCGCGAGCCCATCACGGCCCTGTGGCAGGCCCTGGAGGAGACCACCGCCCGGAATCTCTCGGAGCAGCAGGCGCAGTCCTTCGTCGAGACCGCCTACGCCATCACCGAGGCGATCAGCAGCCGCGCGCTGCCCGGGGAAGAGTCCACCTGACTCTCCCCGGCGTGCACCCCAGACCCCCGTACGCCACACCGCACATGGAAAAGGGGCACGCGGACTGGGGTGCACACCGTCCCGCACGCGGCACGACCACCTCCAGCCAGCCCGTATCACCTCCCCCGGACCGGCTGTTCCGGACGCGGCACGGTGGCGGCGAGGCGCACGACCCATCCGCCGCCACGGCCCGCCTCACCTACCCCCGTCCGGCACTCAGGCGCCCATGCCCGCAGCCACCGCCCACCAGCCCGACCGAAAGTGAGACCCCATGCCTGCCACCGACTCAACCGCCCTCCCGGTCCTCGTCGTCGGGGCGACCGGCTCCCTGGGGAGCAAGGTCGTCGACGAACTACTCAAACGCGGCAAGAACGTCCGCGCCCTGGTCAGGCCGGCCAGCGACGCCGGCCGGCTCGAAAGCCGGGGCGTTCGGATCGCCCGCGGCGACATGCTCGACGTCGACTCGCTCGTGGCCGCCATGACCGGCGCCGACGCCGTCATCACCACCGCCGCCGGCTACACCCGCGGCGGCAAGAACGCCCACGACATCGACACCCTCGGCAACGCCAACCTCGCCGAGGCCGCCCGCCGCACCGGCATCCGGCGGTTCGTCCTGACCAGCATCCTCACCAGCGACCAGACGCCCCACGTCCCGCACTTCTGGCACAAGAAGCTCGCCGAGGACAAACTCGAACAGCTCGGCGTCCCGTTCGTCGCCCTGCGCCCGGGTGCCTTCCTCGACCAGGTCGCGACCATGGCGGGCAACCCGCTCGACAAGGGCCGCCTGATCTGGATGTCCAAGGCCACCGTTCCGCTGACCTTCGTCCGCACCTCCGATCTCGCGGCCTACCTGGCGGCCGCGGTCGACGCCGAGGCGGAGGCCGGTGAGCGGATCGACATCGGCTGGGACCGTCCGGTCAGCATGCGCGAGGTGGCCGACGTAATGGGCCACCGGGCCGGAAAGAAGATCAAGGTGTGGGCCGTCCCCTCCGTCGTCGTCCGCGCCGCAGGAGCCGTCGTCGGCCGCTTCAATCCGGTGGTCAAGGACATGGCCGCGATGTTCGGCTGGTTCGACACCGGACGCTACGTCGCCGACCCCCGCCGCCAGGAGCAGCTGTTCGGCCCCGTCCCCACGGCCGAGGACGTCCTCGCCCAGTTCACCGACGAGCTGCGCACCGCACAGCACCGGTGACAGGTCCGCGTCCCATGGGCCAGTCCGCCAGCCCGGAAAAGGAAACGCTCATGAACGGATCGACCCTGCAGACGTTCGCCGCCGAGTGCGCGGAGGAACTTCCCGGAGCCCAGCTGGAGCATCCCTTCGGCCCGGACTGGGAGGTCTTCAAGGTACGCGGCAAGGTGTTCATGCTGATGACCGAGGTCCCCGGGCGCCCCGTCGTGATCCTCAAGGCGTGCCCCGACGAGGCCCAAGCCCTCCAGGAACACAACAGCCACATCACCCCCGGCTACCACATGAACAAGAGGCACTGGATCACGCTGGAGGGCGGGACAGGCGTCGACGAGGAGCTCGTCACAGAACTCGTCACCGACTCCTACCTGCTCGTCGTCTCCCACCTGCCCAAGGCCGAGCGGCCCGTCGACCCGCACACCTACGGCACCGGCACCCGGGCAGGCCGCTGAGCGCGGCCTGGAACCGCCTTCACCGCCCGCAAGGCGGCCCTCACTCTCCCCGACGTCAGCCACGGCAACCCCTTCACCCCCGGACTCGACGTGTGCAAGGTCGCGGACGAGGTGTTCCGGGTCGTCACCGACGACCCGGACGAGCAGATCATCACGGTCAAGTGCGAGCTCAAGCACACGCGGGCACTGGAGGGCGGCTCTCCCTAGCGCAGGCCGTACGAGCCCGTGCTGCCGCACCAGCTGATGCAGTGCTACAGCACGTCAACTGCCGCATCGCATACGTAACTTGCTCTGCGACGACGGATCAGATCGTAGATACCGCGACTCCGCACGATGTGAGCACAGCTGAAGTGGGGGATCGGGTGGCGTCGTACGACTTACGTCTGCAGCGTTGGGCGGTAGGTCAGCAGAGTGGCTGGGCCGGAACACGGAAAAGGGAACTGGACGCGGCCCTGGAGAAGCTGGATGTCCCGCTGGAGGAAACTTCGAGGGTTCGGGGCGTTCTCGGTCATGGCGTCCGAACTGGGCAGCCTGTGCACTCGGCGTCGTCGGGGGCTGGATTGTCGCGTGGGCATGCTGGCGCATCTCGCTCGCAGTGGTGGAGGCCGGCGTCTCGCGCATTCACTGGCTTTGGGGCATGCGGGCCGTGGCGCACTGGCGATGGATGGGCAAGGACGAGAACGAGGCGGCCTTCAGCCTCGTCGATGGGACGGTTCTGGCCGTGGTCATGTCCGGCGTGGTCCTGGGGCCCGTCTTCTGGGCAATGCGGTGGAGTTCGACCGCCCGCCACCGGCTGGTTCTGGGAGTTGTCGATGCCATCGTGGTCGGCGGCAAGGCGCGCGCGGCGCCTCGTGGCCGGGGTGGGTCCAGGGCGCTGCGGCAGCTGGATCAGAGGTGTCGACACGTTGAGAAGCGCCTGTTCAAGTGCACAGCATCGCGGGTTCGGTCCCGCGGCGCTCCTCCAGTCTCCGGCGACCAGCGTGTTGCGCTGCATCAGGTGGACGTCGACCCAGAGCCCGCGCTGACTGAGTTGGCACGGCTGCAGCTCGTTATCGCCGAGAACCATCTGTACGGCCGACAGGCAGCCCTCTTGCCCGCCGAGCTGCTCCAAGACGTCCGGCCCGTCTCGCGCCTGCGGAACACCTGGCGCGAGTCGGCCCACGTCGCCACGGCGATCCTCGCTGCCATGACTGCCGCAGCCGGCGCCGCGCGCGCTCTGCCATCGATGGGCGTGGGAGAAGACGTGCGTCCGTGGCTGATCCTGGGAGCGGCGGTTCTCGCCGCGACGTTGGTGGCTGGCTGGCCGGCTGGGGTCGGGTCACCCGCGTCCTCGGACTGTTCCCTGCCTGACGTGGAGCCGCTCGGCTCAGCGCTTCCGCGTTGACCGTGACCCAACTCCAGCTTTGCGTATGTGACTTCGCAGGTATGTCCGGCGCTAGTTGCCCAGGTCACATGAAATGCGTCTCAGGACCCCAGACGCCCAGCGTCCGTGATCCCCGCAGTGGCGCCCGAGGGTCACAGATAGGGTGCCCCACCTGCACCTAGGGCGCGCGGAGGGCACGCCACCCCCAAATTGGTCTAGATAACAAACAACCCCCAGGCCGCTGACCTGGGGGCAAATTCTGGAGCGGGTGACGAGAATCGAACTCGCACTCTCAGTTTGGGAAGCGACGGCGCTCGGGTGGTCGCCATCGCGCTGACCTGCGGATACGCGCTCAACGATGATGGTGTGCTTCTTCGGCGCATGCTCCTGTTGACCGTAGTTGTCCGCTCTGAAGGGCACGCGGTGGGCACGGCACGGGAAGCCGTCCGACCAGAGGTGCGGTGGCGTCCGCGTGGGTTCTACGCCTCCGGGATCTGCTTGCCCGAGGGAGCCTCGGTTGCTTTCGCACATCCCGCAGGAGTCCGCCGGGCGCACCACCGCAAGCCGAGCAGCCCCTCTGACTGCCCTGCGGCCGGTTCAGATCTGGCCGAGGTCGATCTCCGCCGCGAAGGGGACGGTGATCTTCAGGGCGCCGGCGAACACGTCCCCTTCGCGGTATGTCCTCGTCGCAGGATCGAGCAGGTACGTATACACCAGCGGTGTGCCTGTCGCGGCCTGCTCGATCCGCCAGTAGAAGCCGATCCCGGCCTTGGCGTACTGGTCCACCTTCACGATCCGGTCGGTGGTCTCCGAGCCCGGCGACACCACCTCGGCCACAAGCAGTACGTGCTCCGGACGGGTGGGCGTGATGTCGATCGTGTCCGCACGGTAGACGATGACGTCGGGGCGGCGATTGGTCAGCGGGACGTCCTGGAGCCGGACGTCGAAATCCGTGTCGGCGTTCCAGTCGGGGCCCGCTGCGGCGTCCAGGGCGTTCGCCAGGAGTCGGGCCAGCCGATTGTGCCGCTTGGACGCGCTGGGGCTCACGACGACCATTCCGTCCACGATCTCGATGCCGGCGCACTGCTCCTCGGACCACGACTCGTACTCCTCGGCCGTGATCTGCTGGTGCATCCACGCCGGGGCCACCATCTCGGCAGTCATGACACGCCTCCCGGACACTGTGCGGCGGGCCCGATCCCGCTGCGCTCAGCGTACCGACTCCCACGCGCCCGGGGCGGCTCGGAGACCTCGGTCGCCTCGACACTCTCCCTTGCCGAGTGGAAGAGCGGCGTGTTGTGCTCATGAGCATCGGGCTTGACCCACCACGTTGCCGCTCTGGCGCCGGCCTGCGAGTCGTTCAACGGCTCTGCCACCACACCAGGCCGCACCCGACGAGAGCAGAGCCTGCAGCCGTGGCGACGCCGCGTACGGCGGCGAACAGGGCGGCACGCCCCAGGCGACGAGCGGTTCGCTGCCGCTTTCGTTCCGTGAGCTTGCTCATCGGGGTCTCCTCCGGTCATCTCGTCGCTGCTGCGAGCTGGCGATCCGAGTTTCGTGCGGTGGTGTGGAAGAGACACGGCCGGGCGGGAGGACCGGGCGTTTCTCGTTCTACGCTGCTGGCCGACGAGGTGCCCGCTGCACCCGCTACGGGCGGTCCCGGGCGCGGCGGCCAGGAGGGGAAGGACGGGTGTCAACACGGTCTAGGGAGGCGCGACTGCTCTACGAGCAGCTGCGCGCACTGGAGCAACAGGCGCGAGAGGCCCGCCGCCGAGCCGGCCTCCGGTACTCACGGCGAGAGGTGATCCAGGCGCTCGCCAAGCCTCCGTACGGGAGGAGAGTCGGCGACCAGCGGATCAGCGACTGGGTACCGACAAGCGACAAGGAACCGAAGGTCCCGAGCGACAGGAGCAGCGACGACGTTCTGGCGCTGGTGCGACTGTGGAGTTCCTGGGCGGGTGAGAGTGTCAACGAGCGTCATTGGCGCAACCTGCTGGAGCAGGCGCAGCCGGTGCGGGTCCTGCGTACGATGCCGGCCGGCCCCGGGCGGCCGGTCCGTGAGTTCACCGATCCGTTCACGCTGGAAGTGCACGAGGCCATCGATGGCGGTGGCGCGTCGGGGTTGCCGTTGCTTCCCCTCTACGTCGAACGGCAGCACGACCGGTGGCTGGCCGACGTGGTGAACGGCCTCGTCGCGCGGTCCGCCGGGCAGCCGGTCGGCGTACTCGCCGTCCTCGTCGGTGAATCATCGACCGGCAAGACGAGGGCGTGCTGGGAAGCGCTCAACCTGCTCCCGCCGGACTGGCGGCTCGTGCTTCCTCTGGTACCGAGCCCCGCCGAAGCACTGATCGCCGCATTGGCCGAGATCACTCCCCGCACCGCCCTGTGGCTCGACGAGATCCACCGCTTCCTGAGCGGAGACCGGGGCGAACAGGCAGCTGCCCACCTGCGAGAAGTACTCAACGACCCGCGGCGGGGGCCGCTGCTCGTCCTGGGCACGACCTGGCCCGGCCTGTGGGCGGATCTGGTGAAGCCGCGCAAAGACGGCGACCGCGGGGATACGCACGCACAGGCCCGTGCCCTCCTCACCGGGAAGCACTACCGGGTACCGGACGCCTTCGAGGACACGGACATGCCCGAGCTGCGGCGTCTGGCCACCGCGGACCCCAGGCTCAAGGAAGCGCTGGAACAGGGGAAGTCAGGGCGGATCACGCAGTACCTCGCGGGCGGGCGAGCGCTCATCGACCGGTATGAGACCGCCACGGCTCTTCAGAGGGCCCTGATCGAGTCGGCCATGGATGTCCGCCGTCTCGGGCACGACATACCCCTCCCGCGCATCCTCCTGGAAGCGTCGATCCGCCACTACCTCTCCGCCGACCAGTACGACTTGGTGGCGGACGGTGACATCGAGCACGCACTGGCGGAACTCAGCGAGCCGAGGCGTGGAACTCGGGGCCCTCTCACGCCCGTCACCTTCCGTGAGCCGGGCGGGCCTCGCGTCCTCACCGACGACGTCAGACTCGCGGACTACCTGGATCAGCACGGCAGGAAGGAAAGGCGCACCAAGGCACCACCGGCGGGGCTGTGGGACGCACTGGTGGACCACGCCGCGCGGGATTCCTTCATCGCGTTGGCCGAGGCGGCCAGGGACAGGGGGCACCTGAGGGTCGCCCTGCGTCTGCTCGCGGCAGGGGTGGAAGCCGGGGTGCCGGGTGCTGCCGTGGCAGCGGCTCAGTTCCTGGAGGAAGAGGGGAGACCGGACGATGCGCTGCTGTGGTGCCTGCCTCTCGCGGAAGCCGGGGACGTCGCGGCCATGGGCCGGGTGGCCGGGCTCATGGAGGCGACCCGGCCGGACGTCGCGGTGGCCTGGCACAGGAAAGCCGCCGAAGCGGGAGAAGGGTATGGCTGGCTCTACGCCGGCATGCTTCTGCGCAGGGCTGGAGAGCTCCTGGAGGCAGAGGTCTGCCTCAGACGCGCGGCCGATGCCGGCGTGCACGGCGGACATGCAGAGCTGGCTCACCTGCTGCAGCAGGCAGGGCGGACGGAGGAAGCACTCGTCCACCTTCAGCAAGAGGCCGAGGCAAGTGGTGGGTACGCAGTGGTGGAGACGGCCGCCCTGATGCGGGAGCGCGGTGACAGCGGCCTCACCGTCCTGGCGTGGCTGCTGCCCCGTGCAGCGGAAGAAGGCAGGAAGGACGGGGGAGGTATCCCTTGGGTAGAGCACGCGTTGTTCCGGCACCTGGCCATGGACGCCCTCCTCCGAAGCCGATTGCGAAGCCTTGTCGATGAGGAGGGCCAGGACGACGCGTTTCGGCGCGAGTTGACCGCACTGCTGGATTTCGTGGAGGAGCTCGCCAAGGGCGACCTCCGGGAGAAGGACACGAACACGCCAGAGGCGCTCAGGCAGCATGGCCGCCTGGCGGAAGCACTCGTCCTGTACCGGAAAGAGGCCGACACCGGTCGACGGGACGCGGTGGTGCATGTCGCCGCCCTTCACGAGCAACTGGGGAGAACCTCGGAGGCCCTCGCCTGGTACCAGCGTGCGGCGGAAGGAGGTGATCCGGAGGTCTTCCCGCAGATCGCTCGCCTGATGTCGGCAGCCGAGGGGCCGGACGAGACCTTCGACTGGCTGAAGTCGTGCGCGGACCGTCACGGCGAGAAGGGCTACCCGGACCAGCGGTCCGCCGTGGCCGAGCTGCTCCGCATCGCGGGTCGCACGGACGAGGCGCTCGCCTGGCTCCGCCGCGCCTCGCGGACCGGTGACCCGTACGCCTGGCGTCAGTACGCTGAACTGCTGGAGGCGGCCGGTCGCATGGAGGACGCTCAGTGCATGCGGCGGTACGGCTGGGAGCCCTACGGTGAGATCTCGAAACCGTGGAGTGCGGCCCCGCCGGCGGTTCAGCGGCTGGGCCACGTCCGAACAGCCGGAGACTGATGCGGAGCATGCCGGCGTCGGGTCACCACTACTGCGCAGCCAACAGAAACTCCATCGGATGGCGTGTCAGACCCGTGCGTCAGACTCCTGCTCATGTCCACACGATCCGACATGGCTCTCGAGATCCACCTCAAAAGAATCCTCTCTGCCGCTACGGCGGAAACTGTGCGGAGCGCAGTCACCGTAACTCTGCGCCACGTACAGTCCGGAACTGGAGGAAAGCGAAAAGGAGGAAAGCGGCTTACGGAACTCCTCGGCGCGGCACGATTCTCAGCCGCTCAAGCGGAAGAATGGGAGACTGTGCGGGCCCTTCAAGATGCTCTCTATTACACAGAAGGGAGACTGCTCAGGCCCGACTATGAAGAGAAGTATCGATTGCATTACCTGGATCGCAGCCCTCGTGACAAATTGGGGCTTGATTCGATCACAAGAACCGTGGCCATGACCAACGAATTCTGGTGTGCGGAAGTCGAGAGGTATCTCAACAGCCACCCTGAAGCTGTTGTTTCGGATATTTTGGAACACATCCGCAAGTTGGGTGCGGACGCTCAATTCATGCAAGCTCCCGTAGAAGATCCAGCACGTTATTACATCCCTCGGGGGATAGCTGAGCGTGCGCTATGGACGGAGCGAGTGCTGAAGAATCGGGTAGAGGTGACAGATCCAGCGGGATCTGCGCGCCGCATCGTGTCATCCCCTGAAGCGCTGGCCGTCCTGGCGGCGGACGAAGACGGTCTTACGGTCCTGCGTGCCGCAGAGCTGCAGCGCCGGGCGGCCCGCCTGCGTGAGCTGCGTCGGCTGACCGAAGACGCCACTACCACCGAACACGCTCTGCAGCAGGAACTGAAGGGGATGTACTGGATATTCGGCGGACACTTCATCGGTGAGGCTCAGCAGCGAAGGCTGGTGCCTGGGGACGAGGTTGATATCCCGCTCGTCCGTGGTGATGGCTCTCTTCACGTAGTCGAACTAAAAAGAGCCGCAGGAGCGAAGCTGGTGAAGGAGCATCGAGGTTCCTGGGTGCCAAGAAGAGAAGTGCATGATGCTGTGGGTCAGGCCATCAATTATCTCGTCGGCCTGGACGAGAATCGAGAACGCATATTGAGGGAGTTCGGGGTCGATACGCGTCGCGCAAGCGCACTAATTCTCATTGGGCACCCGCTAAGTCAGCCAGAAGTTGATGAGGCGGATATCAATGAGGCTCTGCGCGTTCACGCATCACATCTGAATCGGGTCGAAGTTCTCACTTACAAAGAACTTATCGACAGTGCAGAGAGGGCCCTTGCACTAGGCGATGTTATTTGACGTGGAGGCCATGAAATGCGCTCCACACTTGCTGTGATCGGTTCATCCTGGACCCGACAGTGGGCCAGCTCCGTAGTGGGGACTGTCGATACAGCGATCCTTTTCCAACCTCCCGCGTCAGTTCGGACGTAGAGGAACAAGCCAGGAAGCGATGGCTGGTCCGCTGGCCGGAACAGAAGGCGACTGCGCGCTTTCGCCGGAACACACTGTCCCCGAGCGAGACGGAATCGGGTTTCCGGTCGACGAGTCATAGGAGTTGCGACGATGAAGATCCAGAACAGGATCACCGTCCTGGCGGCGACGCTTCTGAGCTGCGCGGGCATGGTCACGTTGGCGACGGGAGCGAGTGCCGCCGTGCCGACGCCGGACTCTACGGCGGGAGTGTCCGCCCGTGTCACGGCCGCCGCTGCCGCGAGCAGCTATCACACGATCAAGAACATGGCCTACAGCCAATGCGTGGACGCGCCCGGCGGGGTGCTCAACGTCAGACTTCAGCTGGCCACCTGCAACGGCTCCAGCACGCAGAACTGGGCGTTTGTGTCGACCGGTTCGGCGGACACCTACTACCTGGTGAATCAGGCGAGCGGGTACTGCGCCGAGGTCAACAACGGCACTAGCGTTCCGGGCGAGGCCGTCGACGAGTACCTCTGTGACGGGCTGGCGTCGGAACAGTGGGTCGAGACCGCCGTGATCGTCGACCAGAAGATCGGCGCGAAGTTCAGGCACGTGGGCACCAATCTGTGCCTCGACACGGTCGGCGGTGCCGGCAGCCAGCTCATGCAGTGGAGTTGCGACGACGCACACCCGGCGGCGGCCCAGGTCTGGATCGTGAGTTAGGCCGCGTCCGAGCAGCCTGCCGCTCACCGTTCGGCGGGCTTGCTCAACCGAACGCCGTTCCTGCCGGGGCGATCCCACGGCAGGAACGGCGTTCACAACGGCAGGGCCTTCTGGCGGTTCGGGATGCGATCCCGGGGCGAATACCAGGAGGCCCTGCTGTGGCAGTGAGTCTTTCCAACCTCTGGCGTTGGTGGGGCAGTTGGCCTGACAGCCAGGTGAAGCCCCTGGTAGATGGGTTTCGACCAGGAGAACCGTCTCCACCAGAGGCTTCGCATGCTTGTCTGCCCGTCCGGCGTCGACGTGTCCAGCTCTGCCCTCCGCTTCCTCGCCGCCCGTTTGAGGAAGCACCGCCACGCTCTCGGAACCCGGTGGCGGCGCCTGAGCGCGGGCCGACAAGCCCTGCTCACTCTCACGCACCTCCGTAACGGCCAGCCCTACGCCCAGCTCGCGGCCGGTTTCGGGATCGGCACCACCACCGCCTACCGGTACATCAGCGAAGCAGTGGAACTCCTGGCCGCCCTTGCCCCCACGCTCGCCGAAGCAGTAGAGGCTGTGTCGACGAAGGCGTACCTGATCCTGGACGGGACGCTTCTGCCGATCGACTGGGGGCACCTCCCGGCCGAAGGCTGGGGGAGATCGCCGCCGACCGGCCTTTCTACTCGGGCAAACATAAGAAGCACGGCATGAACGTGCAGGTCATAGCCGACCCGAAGGGGCGTCTGCTGTGGGCTTCGCCAGCCCTGGCCGGTGCCGTCCATGACGTCAGGGCCGCACGCGAACACGGCATCATCGACGCTCTCGCCCAGGCCGGCATCAACTGCTGGGCGGACAAGGGTTATCAGGGCGCGGGTGGCACGGTCCGCCTGCCTTACTGCGGCCGATGCGAGAAGCTGTCCGCCGGTCAGCGGGCCGTCAACCGGTCCCATGCGAAGGTGCGGGCACTGGTCGAACAAGCCATCGCCACCCTCAAGTCCTGGCGGCTCCTGCGCAAGCTCCGCTGCTCGACGACCCGAATCACGAGCCTCGTCCAGGCCGTCGTCACCCTTCATCTGGCCAGCTCAGACTGAAGACGGAAAAGGCTCAGCGTGGGCCGGGCGATCTCGAACACCGGCGGGAGCAGGCCGTCGGATGCGGCCCTGTGGGGGCCGTGGCATTGGACACATGGCGAAGGCCCGGGTCGATGACCTGGGCCTTCTTCGTGGAGCGGGTGACGAGAATCGAACTCGCACTCTCAGCTTGGGAAGCGACGGCGCTTGGGAGCCTTACGCTGTCCGACCTGCACAGATCCGTTCGGCTACCGCTGGTGTGGGGGCTTGATGGCCCCGTTGTCGACCGTGGTTGTCCGCTCTGAAGGGCACGCTATGGGCACGGCGCTCCGGGACGGGCGGGTGCCGCGCTGAAGTGGCCACTTTCTGCACGGGGTCGGTCCGTGCCAGGGCCGACTGTGCGGAGCTGTTGCGCGTGCACATGGAAGGCTGGCCCCTTCCGCGCCCGAGTCCTGAAGATCACAAAAAGCCTCGGCGGTGACGCTGGCTCTGGTCCCCATCGGGAGCAGCCTGGGCATCGGGAGCAGCCTGGTGCGCATTCGGCGCCTGCGCGTCAGTCGGCCAGCTGGTTCGTCTTGCGGATCTGCTGGTCGAAGACCCCGGCGGGTGCGAGGCGGCGCAGTATGCGCGCGCGTCCGGCCAGGGGCCCGGCGGTGTAGCGCAGTTTCGGCTTCGGGTCGGTCGCTGCCGCGACGATCGCCTTGGCGACGGTGGCGGGGGCGTCGCCGTTCCTGACGGCCTGCCCCATGACGCGGTCGACGGTCTGCCGCTGCTTCGCGTAGGCGTGCAGGGGGGTGTCGGGCTTCGCGCTGTTGGCCTCGAATCCGGTCCTGGTGTAGGCGGGTTCGACGATGAGTGCCCGGACGCCGTGGTCGCGGACCTCGTGGTCGAGGGACTCGGTATAGCCCTCGATCGCGTGCTTGGAGGCGGCGTAGGCGGCCATGTAGGGCTGGGGCAGGAACCCGAGTACGGACGAGATGTTGATGATGCGCCCGCGTCGCTGGGCGCGCATGTGCGGCAGGACCTCGTTCACCATGCGCATGACCCCGAAGACGTTGGTGTCGAAGACGGACCGGGCGTGCTCGACGGAGGTTTCCTCGGCCGCCCCCATCGAGCCGACGCCGGCGTTGTTGACCAGGATGTCGATCCGCCCGAACCGCTCGCTCACCTCCTGGACGGCTGCGGAGACCGAGGCGTTGTTGGCGACGTCGAGGTCGAGGAACGTCACGCCGTCGAGCGGAGTGACGCGCGAGGTGTCACGGCTTGTGCCGAGCACGTTGAATCCGGCTGCGACCAGGGCGAGCGCGGTTTCCTTCCCGATGCCGGATGACGCACCCGTCACGAGTGCGACCGGCCGGTTCGTCGTCATCATGGACTCCCGCGCACACTCGAAACCGATCAGTTTCCGCTACAGTAAACCGATCGGTTTCCGCGTGCAAGTTCAAGCAGGGAGAATGTCGTCATGGGCCGGATCAGTGCGCAGGAGCGGCGTGAGAACGTCGTTCGCGCGGCGATCGCCCAGTTCGCGATCGCCGGCTACCGCGGCACCTCGACCGCGGTGATCGCCAAGCGAGTGGGTGTCACGCAGCCGTATCTCTTCCGGCTCTTCCCGGACAAGAAGGCGATCTTCGTCGCTGCTTTGGTGCGGAGCATGGAGGACACCCGCCTGGCTTTCGAGAGGGCGGCCGACGGGGTGGACGTTGGCGAGCAGGCCCTCCAGTCGTTGACGAGCGCTTACGCGCACCTGATGTCGACGCACCCCGAAACGCTCCTGATGCAGATGCAGGGACATGTCGCCGTGGCGGCCGCCGAGGCGCAGGGCGATGACCTGATCGGTGAGGTCGTCCGGGCCGGCTGGATGAGGATCTGGGAAACCGTGCACCTGTCGCTGGGCGCCGATGTCGAGGCGACCGCGAGCTTCTTCGCCTGCGGGATGCTCGGCAACACTCTGACGGCCATCGGGCTTCCCGCGAGCACCGGGCGGTGAGGGAGTTTTCCGGGCGGGCGATGCGTCAGCGTACGCCTGCCGCGTCGAGCAGGGTGGTCACCGTGGGGGCGATGAGCCCGGTCAGGTTGTCGGCCTGGATTCCCGCGCGGGCGCTCGCGCCGTCGAAGACCAGGATGAGCTGCCGGGCCAGCAGATCGGGATCGCCCGCCCCGCCCCGCTCGGCCTCGGCACGGAAGAAGGCGGTCAGGTTCGCCTTGACCTGATGGGCGACCCGGCTCGCGGGGTGGCTCTGGTCCTTGAGTTCTACCTGTACGGCCAGGTACCGGCAGCCGTGGAACTCGGGGGCGCCGGACTGTGATTCCACCTGCGCGAAGACGTGCAGGATCCGCTCGCGGGGTGAACGGTTGTCGTCCGCCGCAGGCAGGAGAGTCGCCGCGTAGGCGGAGGAGCGCTCCTTCAGGCTTGCTGCCAGGAGTTCGTCCTTGCTCTCGAACAGCTGGTACATGGAGCGCTTCGACACCCCCGCCGCCTTGCACAGCGCCTCGACGCCGATGCTGACGCCCTCTCGGTAGGTGAGCGTGGCCGCCGCCTCCAGCAACCGCTCCCTGGGGCTCAGTTTCACTTCGGTGGTCATGCCGCGAGGTTAACCCGAAACGGACGAAATAAAAACCGATCGGTTTCCGGGGCCCCGGGAGGATCGAGAGCCTGACGGGCACCCTCTCCGGCGTCGAAGGCATCCCCCTGCCGCCAGCCCTCCGCCTCCGTCTCGCGCCCGACACCGTCCCGGAGTGGCTCTACGACACGGTCGGAAAACTCGACCTCAAGCTCCGACTCGGCTTGGACGACGCCGACACCGACCAGGCCGGTCAGGCAGGTGACGGGCTCGTCATCCCGGGGATCCACGGGTACGGAACGCCCCGGTGAGTCCGGTGAGTCGGTTGGGCTTGCGCCTGGAAACCGATCGGTTTACTGTGATGGAAACCGATCGGTTTCTCATTCTGTGGAGGCAGTCATGACCGCACTCAAGGGCGCCAACGTCTTCGTCACCGGCGGCAGCCGAGGCATCGGCAAGGCCCTGGTGGAAGAGCTGTATGCGCGCGGTGCCGGCAAGGTCTACGCCACGGCCCGCGACCCGCGCACGGTGACGCACCCCGACGCGGTCCCGGTGGCGCTGGAGGTCACCGACCCGGCCTCCGTGGCGGCCGCCGCCGCGCAGGCGCAGGACGTGACCGTGCTGATCAACAACGCCGGTGCCGTGGTCGGCGCATCGTTCCTCGACTCCCCGGTCGACGACGTGCGCCGGGAGTTCGAGACCAACTTCTACGGCCCGCTGCTTCTCACCCGCGCCTTCGTGCCCCTCATCGAGCGCAACGGCGGCGGCCACCTCCTCAATGTGCACTCCGTGCTGTCCTGGCTGGCGCTCGGCGGCTCCTACAGCGCGTCCAAGGCCGCCCTGTGGTCGCAGACCAACTCCCTGCGCCTGGAGCTGCAGCCGCGCGGCATCGCCGTCACCGGACTGCACGTCGGCTACGTCGACACGGACCTGGCGGCGGACGTCGAGGCGCCCAAGTCCGACCCGCGTGACGTCGCCGCACTCGCCCTCGACGGCGTCGAGACGGGCGCGTACGAGGTGCTCGCCGACGACATCTCACGGCAGGTCAAGGCCGGTCTGGCCGGCGACCTGGCCGGACTGTACGCCCAGCTGGCGAACTAACCCCCGTACACACAAGGAGTCGGCGAGATGCCCAGCAACGAGTCACGTCCCACGATCCACATCCCGGGAACCACCAGCCACACCATCGCCCCGCGCGCAGGACACCGCAGTGACGAGGGGACCCTGCGTTACCTCAAGGCGGGTGCCGGCGCCCCCCTGGTCCTGCTGCACACCGTGCGCACCCAGGCCGAGCACTTCCGCTCCCTCATCCCGCTGATCGCGGACCAGTACACCGTGTACGCCCTCGACCTGCCGGGGATGGGCTACTCGGAGATCGTGCCCGGGGCGTCGTACGACGAGCCGGCGATGCGTGCGGGCGTCGAGCGGCTCCTGACCGAACTCGACCTCCACGACGTGACGCTGGTCGGGGAGTCCATGGGGGCGGTGCTCGCCCTGACCGCCGCGGCCGACCTGCCCGAGCGGGTCCGGCGCGTCGTCGCGGTGAACGCGTACGACTTCCGCGGCGGAATCGCCCTGTCGAGCCTCCTCGCCCGTGTGGTGGTCGGCGGTGTCCTCACTCCGGGGGTGGGCCCGGTGGTCGCCGGGGTCGAGCCCAAGCCCGTCGTCCGCAGGATCCTGCAGGGCGGGCTGGTCGACAGGACCGCGCTGCGGGAGGACTACCTCGACGAACTCCTCCGGGTGGGCGGCCGCCCCGGCTACCCGGGCGTCGCCCGGGCCGTGTACCAGAGCATGCCCAGCCTCATCGCCGCCCGCTCGCGCTACTCCGAGGTCAAGGCGCCCGTCCACCTCGTCTACGGCGAGAAGGACTGGTCCCGCCCCTCGGACCGGCAGGCCAACAAGGAGTTGCTGCCGGCCGCCGACTTCACGCAGGTGCCGGGAGCAGGCCACTTCATCGCCCTGGAACGGCCCGACCTGCTGGCCGACCTGCTGAACGCGGTGGCGTGACCGCCCCGAGGGCGCTGTAGTCACCCCCGTTCGGGCGTAGTGGGGACGGGGACCAGGTTCGAGCATGTGTCTGACAGCGTCGTGCATGCAAAGGAGCAGCGCGTGGCAGAGATCCAGGTCGAGTCCGACGTTCCGGCTCAGATGCGTGACGGCACCGTGCTGCGCGCCGATGTCTACCGGCCCGGGGGTACGGGGCCGTGGCCGGTGCTGCTGAGCCGACTGCCGTACGGCAAGCAGATGGCCCTGGCGATCGCCCTCCTCGATCCACTGGCGGCGGCTCGGCGTGGCTTCATGGTGGTGCTCCAGGACACCCGCGGCCGGTTCGCCTCCGAGGGGGAGTGGGAGCCGTTGACGTACGAGGAGAGCGACGGGTACGACACCGTACGGTGGGCCGCCGCCCTGCCCGGCTCGAACGGCTCCGTCGGCATGATCGGCGCCAGCTACTTCGGCAACACCCAGTGGATGGCGGCGCTGTCCAAGCCGCCGGAGCTGAAGGCGATCGCGCCGATGGTCACGTGGTCCGACCCGGACGACGGACTGTGGACGCGCGGCGGCGCGATCGAACTCGGCATCACCGCGCCCTGGTCCCTCATGATGGGCGCCGACGCGCTGATGCGCCGGCACAGCACTGACCCCGCCACGCTCGGCGGCAGTCTCGGCGGGCTCGTACGGGATCTCGACGGCCTGGCCGACGGCGGCTACGGCGAACTGCCCGCCGGGCGGTTCCCCGCGTTCGTCCGGCACGACCTTCCCGAGCTGGGCTACGAGAGGTCCCGACGCGAGCCCGACTGGGCGCGGTCCTGCCGTGTCGCGGGCCGGCACGACGAGGTCGACCTGCCCACCTTCCAGGTCGGCGGCTGGTACGACATCTTCACCCAGGGCACACTCGACAACTTCACCGCCATGCGCCGCGCCGGCCGGTCCGCCACGCTGATCATGGGTCCGTGGAGTCACGCCAACCAGCAGCACGTCATCGGCGACGTCAACTTCGGGTTCGGCGCGAACTCCGCCTTCATGGGCATGCGCGGACCCCTGCACGGCCTCCAGCTCGACTGGTTCCAGCGCACGATCGGCGACGGTGAGGCGCTGGAGCCGGACACGGGCAGGGTGCTGCTGTTCGTCATGGGCGTCAACCAGTGGCGCGAGGAGACGGAATGGCCCCTGTCGCGGGCCGTGGACACGGACTTCCACCTGCGCGCCGACGGACGCCTGACGAGGGAGCCGCCCGCTGTCGCCGAGCAGGCCGAGGAGTTCACCTACGATCCGACGGATCCGGTGCCCACCACCGGCGGCGCGTCGCTGATGACCGACGAGTTCCGTCCCGGGCCTCTCGACCAGAGGGACGTGGAGGCGCGTGAGGACGTCCTGGTCTTCACCACCGAACCCCTCACCGAGGACATCGAGGTGACCGGCCGCGTCAAGGCCGTGCTCCTCGCGGCCACGGACCGGCCCTCGACCGACTGGGTGGCACGGCTGTGTGACGTCGACGAGCACGGCGTCTCCCGCAATGTGACCGACGGCATCGTGCGGATACGGGCGACCCCGGGTGAGCCGGCCGAGCACGTCGTGGACCTGTGGTCGACCAGCATCGTCTTCCGGGCAGGGCACCGCATACGGGTCCAGGTCACCTCCAGCAACTTCCCCCGCTGGGACCGCAACCTCAACACGGGCGAACCCGAGGAGAGCGCGACCACGGCCCGGGTGGCCCGCCAGCAGGTCTTCCACGACCCCGCCCGGCCCTCCCGCATCGTGCTGCCGGTGGTTCCGGCCGGCCAAGAAGCGTAGGCACCACGCCGGGACGGCCACGCCGCCGGCCGAACTGCGGCAGCACGTCCAGCGGTGGTGCGGGGCCGCGAAGCCGGCGTACTCGGTGACCCGGACGGTTCCGGACGGCAAGGTACTGATCGACTGTTCCCATCCGGCTTCGACGGCGGTCCCGAACGAGCCCCTGAACGGGATCGGACAACAAACAAACCCCAGGCTGTTGGCCTGGGGTTTCATCATGGAGCGGGTGACGAGAATCGAACTCGCACTTTCAGCTTGGGAAGCCATGGCGCCCAGTTTGGAACCATTGCTCTGACCTGCGCAGATTCCATGTCCTGCTGCGGGCGTGGGTGCTTCGTAGCACTGCTGTTGACCGTGGGTTTCCGCTCTGAAGGGCACGCTAGGGGCACGACGGGAGGCATGAGGACGATCGCCGTGTTGATGGAGCCTCCTTCCGCCTCGACGCCTGTGATGCCCGAGCCAACCGGGTGGCGCCGTCGCGACCGCACGTGGATGCCGACAGGTGGATGGTCGTGAGCGTGCTTCTCCGGCAGACGCGAGAACTCCTACCGGATCCGAATGCCGTCAGGGCCCGGACTGCACGGGCAGCCCGGGTTCACCCCTTGACGGCGGAACTGGCGACGCCCTGGACGAACCAGCGCTGGAAGAAGGCGAAGACGATCAGGACGGGCAGGACGAGCAGGACGCCGAAGGCGAGGATCTGGCCCCAGTCCGGGGGCTGTTGGCCCTGGAAGACGCTCATTTCGAGGGGGAGCGGGCGGACGGAGGGGTCGGAGACCATCAGGACCGGCCACAGGAAGGAGCCCCACTGGGTGAGGAAGGTGAGGATCGCGACCGAGGCGAACGCCGGCTTGGACATCGGCACGATGATCGCGAAGAAGGTGCGCCAGGGGCCCGCGCCGTCCAGCCGGGCGGCTTCCTCGATGCTCGGCGGGATCGAGCGGAAGAACGTGTGGAACTGGTAGACCGAGAAGGCGTTGGCGATGAACGGGATCGCCTGGACGTAGATCGTGTTGCGCTGGTCGTTGAACATGTAGAAGAGCGGGACCGCCACCGACTCGAACGGCACCAGCATCAGCAGCAGGACCAGGGTGAACACCGCTTCCCGGCCCCGCCACTTCAGCCGTGACATGCCGTACGCCGCCATCGAGTTGACGAACAGGCCGCCGGTCACGACCACGAACGCGACGAGCAGTGAGATGCCCAGGAAGCGCCAGAAGTAGCCGGTGCTGTCGGAATTCAGGGCGTCGAGGACGTGTGTGTAGTTGTCGAAGGAGAGGTGGGTGGGGAGGAAGCCGGACAGGCCGTTCAGCACTTCGTCGGAGGGTTTGAGGCTGCCCAGCAACAAGTAGAGGACGGGCAGGACGAAGAGGAACGCCAGGACGCTGAGGACGGCGTAGTCGGTGAAGCGGCGCAGGTGATGGTACGGCGCGCGGGTCGTGGCCATGGTCGGTGTCAGTCCTCGTTGTCGTTGTCGGGCCGGACGACGCGGCGCTGGATGAGGGTCAGGGCGACGACGATCAGGAAGAAGACGACGGTGATCGCGGACGCCTGGCCGATGTTGTTCTGGTCGAAGGCGGTGGTGACGGCCTGGTACATGACCGTTCGGGTGGCGTCCTCGTCGAGGCCGCCGCCGTGGATGAGGACGTAGACCTGGTCGAAGACGCGGAAGGACAGCACCGAGGTGAGCATGGCGACGAAGACGAGGGTGCCGCGGATGCCGGGCAGGGTGACGTGCCGGAACTGCTGCCAGGGCGTGGCGCGGTCCAGTTCGGCGGCCTCGTAGAGCTCGTCGGGGATCTGCTGGAGGCCGGCCAGCAGGATGACCATCTGGAAGCCCACTCCCTGCCACACCGACAGCACGATGACCGAGGCCATCGCGGTGGCCGAGTCTCCGAGCCAGTCGAAGGCGCCCCAGTTGCCGAAACTCACCGTGTGCAGCGCGGAGTTGAGCAGGCCCTGGTCGCTGCGGGCGAGGATGAGCCGCCAGATCACGGCGACCAGCGTCATCGGGAAGACGACCGGCATGAAGAACAGCGAGCGGAACAGGCCGATCGCCTTCAGCTTGCGGTTGAGGAGGATTGCGAGAGCCAGCGCCAGGCCGGTCTGGAGCGGAACGACGACCACGGCGAACGTCAGGTTGTTGAGCAGGGCCCGCAGGAACGGCCCCGAAAGGTCCGGGTCGGTGAACAGCCGCCGGTACTGCTCCAGGCCGAAGAATCTGGGCGCGAGCGGGGAACCCAGGCGCACGTTGTAGAAGGAGAGGACGACGGCGTACCCGAACGGGACGCCGACGAAGGCGACGAGGCCGGCCACGGCGGGCGTGGACATGAGCAGTCCGTGCAGCCCGTCGCGGTTCCTGGGCCGCCTGGCACGCGCCGGCTTCACGGAGGTCACGGGCGGGCCTGCTTCCCTGCCGGAGGGCGCTGCGGGCGCGGTTTCCACGGTCATCACGGGGTCCTGTTCCCGGCCGGGGCGGGCGCGCCGTCGACAGCGTCGTACGCGCACCCGCCCCGCCGAAGCGTCCTGCTGGGGTACTGGAGCACTGGCTTACTGGATCTTGTAGCCGTCGTTGTCGGAGAAGTCCTGGTCGATGGAGCGGGCGGCCTTCTCCAGAGCGCTCTTCGGGTCGGCGCCGCCGTAGACGGAGTTCAGGGCGTCGCTGAACTTGGCGGTGACCGTGGGATATCCGGCGGTGACCGGGCGGGTCACGGCGACGCAGGACTTGGTGATGTCGCTGTCGCCGCAGGGCTTGGCCAACTGGTCGGCGAAGAGCTGGAGCGGGCCGCCCTGCTTGTAGAGGGGGCTCTTGGCGAGCGCGGTCTTCGTGGCGGGCGGGGCGCCGTTGGCCGTGGTCATCGCGGTGACGTTGGTGTCGTTCAGGAGGTAGTCGAGGAAGGCGCCGGCGGCCTTGCCGTTCTTGGAGTTCGCGCCGATGCCCCAGGCCCAGGAACCCTGGCCGGTCTTGGGGCCGTTGCCGAAGTCGGGCAGCGGCAGGGCGACGAGGTCGCTGCCGAGGGCCGTGCTGTAGGCGGGGTACATCCAGTGGCCGACCCAGCTCAGCGCGACGCGGCCCTTGGCGAAGGCGTTGCCGTCCGTGTTGGGGTCGACGTACGTCTTCCAGGACTGGAAGGTCTTCATCGCCGACACCACGGCCGGGGTGTCGAGGGCGCCTTCCGCTTTGCCGTCCTTGAGGAGCGAGCCGCCGGCCGACCAGACGACGGGGGCGAAGCCGTAGGTGCCCCACTCGGTGGCGAGGCCGTTGTTCTCCTGGATGTCCAGGGTCTTGCCGTCGGAGTCCTTGGCCTTCAGCGCCTTCAGCGCGGCGGTGAACTGCGCGGCCGTCCAGTCGTCGGACAGGCCGGTCGGGTACTTCACCCCGGCCGCGTCCAGGAGTTTCTTGTTGCCGTAGATGCCGAGCCCCGAGTCGTACATGCCCAGGCCGTAGTGCTTGCCGTCGATCTCGCCCTGCGCCTTGCTGGCGTCCGTGGCGTTGCTCATGGTCTTGGCGGAGACGTAGGAGTCGATCGCGGCGAGCTTCTTGTTGTAGACGAAGTTCGCGATGGTCGGCCCGTCGAACTCCATCACGTCCGGCAGCTTGGAGGCGTCGGTGGCGGTGATGGTCTTGGTGTAGTCGTTGGCGGGGATCAGCTTGAGCTCGACCTTGATCTTGTCCTGGGAGGCGTTGAAGGACTTCACCGCGTTCTGCAGGGCGGTGTCCTCGCTCTTCTGCCCCTGGTGGGCCCAGATGCTGATGGTGCCCTTGCCGCTGCCCGCCGCGGCGGGCAGCG
>NZ_JAENRY010000113.1 GCF_016612545.1 Streptomyces sp. MBT65
CGTGCCCGCCTCGGACGGGAACGCCGACTCGATCATCACCTGGTAGCGGCGCATGTCCACGATGTGGTCGACGTGCTCGATGTCCACCGGGCACTGCTCCACGCAGGCCCCGCAGGTGGTGCACGACCACAGGACGTCCGGGTCGATGACCCCGTTCTCCTCCGCCGTCCCGATCAGCGGGCGCTCGGCCTCCGCCAGCGCCGCGGCGGGGACGCCTGCGAGCTGCTCCCCGGTGGCCTTCTCCTCGCCCTCCATGGACTTGCCGCCGCCGGCGAGCAGGTAGGGGGCCTTGGCGTGCGCGTGGTCGCGCAGCGACATGATCAGGAGCTTGGGGGAGAGCGGCTTGCCGGTGTTCCAGGCCGGGCACTGCGACTGGCAGCGCCCGCACTCCGTACAGGTGGAGAAGTCCAGCAGGCCCTTCCAGGAGAACTGCTCGACCTGGGAGACACCGAACACGTCGTCGTCACCGGGGTCGGTGAAGTCGATCGGCTTGCCGCCGGACGTCATCGGCAGCAGCGCGCCCAGGGACGTCTCACCGGTCGCGTTCCGCTTGAACCAGATGTTCGGGAACGCCAGGAAGCGGTGCCAGGCCACGCCCATGTCGGTCTTCAGGGCGACCGTGATCATCCAGATGAAGGAGGTCGCGATCTTCACGCCGGCGAAGAGGTATGTGAGGTTCTGGAGCGTCGAGACGTCCAGGTGCTCCAGGCCCGAGATCACCGGGTAGGAGATGAAGAAGGAGGCCTCGTAGCCGTCGACGTGGTGCTGGGCCCCTTCGAGGGCGTGCAGCATGAAGATGCAGACGCCGACGATGAGGATGACGGCCTCGACGAAGTACGCCTGGCCGAAGTTGGAGCCGGCGAAGCGGGACTTGCGCCCGGGCTTGTTCGGCTTGCTCAGCTGGCGGATCGCGATCAGGGCGAGGATGCCGAGGACCGTCATCGTGCCGATGAACTCGACGAAGACGTTGTACGGCGCCCATTCGCCGATGATCGGCAGCAGCCAGTCGGCCTGGAAGAGCTGGCCGACGGCGTTGACGATCGTCAGCAGCAGTGAGAAGAAGCCCACCGCAACGAACCAGTGTGCGACGCCGACGACACCCCAACGGTTCATCCGGGTGTGGCCGAGGAACTCCTTGGCCACGGTGACGGTGCGCTGGACGGGCTCGTCGGTGCGGGTGCCCGCGGGCACGTTCTGGCCGAGTCGCATGAAGGTGTAGATCTGCAGGACGGCGCGGGCGAACAACGCCACACCGACCACGATCAGAACCAGCGACACGATGATCGCGGCGAGTTGCATTTCAGGGCTCCTCGGGCCTGCGAGGGGTCAAGGCATAACCAAGAGCATGACCAAGAATATTACTAAGCGGTAACTTAATCGGTCCGACCGAGATTACCCTCATTCTCCGTCGCACTGTAGCCAGCCGTGCGGTGATCTATGTCGCTGAGGGTCGCCTTAAAAACCTGTGACGGTCCGATCGTGTTATTCGTACTGAATTGGTACATTTGCGTCTAATTTAGAACCGTGCTCTACGGGATTCTCGCCGCCACGACCGCCCTTCTCCTCGCCGCCCTCCTCGCCGCACTGCTCCGAGTGCCCGCACTGCGGGCCGGAGTCGTCGACCGCAGACGGCGGACGCGGCCGGTACCGCTGCTCGGGGGACTGGCCGTCGCGCTCGCCGTCGTGTCGGTGACCTGGGCGTGCGACCGGACCGGCGTCGCCCCGCTCGGCGACGGTGTCGGCGGGCTGCTCACCGCCGGGTCCGCGGTCGCCGCGCTCGGGCTCGTCGCCGACGTCTGGCGGCTGAAGACACGGTTCCTGCTCTTCGGTACGGCGGTGGCGGCGGCCTGTGTCGTGCCGTACGGCCAGATCGGGGTGTTCGGCGGGCTGCTGGCCGTGGTGTGGATCGTGGGGGTCGCCGCCGCCTTCAAGGGGCTCGATCACGCCGACGGGCTCGCGGGGACCGTGGGGGTGGTCACCGCCTTCGGGGTGGGGGCCTGCGCCGCGCTGGAAGTGATGGACGGGCTCGCGGTGTTGTCGAGTGTGCTGGCCGCCGCGCTCACCGGGTTCCTGATGCACAACTGGCATCCCGCGCGGATCGCGCTCGGCGCGTGCGGGTCGCTGTTCACGGGGTTCCTGCTCGCCTCGGCGGCCGTGCTCACCCAGGCCGGGCGCGGGTTCGCGGACGGTGCGGGGGTGTTGTTCGCGCTCACCGCCGTCGCGAGTGCCGATGCCGTACTGGTGCTGCTGTCGCGGCGGCTGGCCGGGCGGGCGCTGCTGCGGGGCGGGCCCGATCATCTCGCCCACCGGCTGCGGAAGTTGGGGCTCACTCCGCAGGGGGCGGTGGTGCTCGTGGGGGCCGGCGCGTTCTCCGGGGGGCTCGTCGGGGTGCTCGTGCACAACGGGTGGATGGGTGAATCCGCCGTCGTGTGGGTGGCCGGCGGGGCCCTGGTCGTCGTATTCGGACTGCTTAAAGTCTCTGTCTACGGGGGGCGGCGTGCGGTGTCTTCGCAGGTCAGGGCTCAGTTGCGTGTAAGGAACGGATAAGAGTTGAGTCGGGGTGACTCAGCTCTGTTGACCCAGCGGTGAGTGTCGTGCACACTTGAGCCTGTTCCACTCAAGTCATTGCTGGAGGAATCAACCATGGCACGTGCGGTCGGCATCGACCTGGGCACGACTAACTCCGTCGTCAGCGTTCTTGAAGGCGGCGAGCCCACCGTCATCACCAACGCAGAGGGCGCCAGGACCACGCCGTCCGTCGTCGCCTTCGCCAAGAACGGCGAGGTGCTCGTCGGCGAGGTGGCCAAGCGCCAGGCGGTCACGAACGTGGACCGGACCATCCGCTCCGTGAAGCGCCACATGGGCACGGACTGGAAGATCGAGCTGGACGGCAAGAGCTTCAACCCGCAGCAGATGAGCGCCTTCATCCTGCAGAAGCTGAAGCGCGACGCCGAGGCCTACCTGGGCGAGAAGGTGGCCGACGCGGTCATCACCGTCCCGGCCTACTTCAACGACTCCGAGCGCCAGGCGACGAAGGAGGCCGGCGAGATCGCGGGCCTGAACGTCCTGCGCATCGTGAACGAGCCGACGGCGGCCGCGCTGGCGTACGGCCTCGACAAGGACGACCAGACGATCCTCGTCTTCGACCTCGGTGGCGGCACCTTCGACGTGTCCCTCCTGGAGATCGGTGACGGCGTCGTCGAGGTGAAGGCCACGAACGGCGACAACCACCTCGGTGGTGACGACTGGGACCAGCGGGTCGTCGACTACCTGGTGAAGCAGTTCGCCGCCGGTCACGGCGTCGACCTGGGCAAGGACAAGATGGCCCTCCAGCGTCTCCGCGAGGCTGCCGAGAAGGCCAAGATCGAGCTGTCCAGCTCCACCGAGACCTCGATCAACCTGCCCTACATCACGGCGTCCGCCGAGGGCCCGCTGCACCTGGACGAGAAGCTCACCCGCGCCCAGTTCCAGCAGCTGACGGCCGACCTGCTGGAGCGCTGCAAGACGCCGTTCCACAACGTCATCAAGGACGCCGGCATCTCCATCAACGAGATCGACCACGTCGTCCTCGTCGGTGGCTCCACCCGGATGCCCGCCGTCGCGGAGATCGTGCGCGAGCTCACCGGCGGCAAGGACGCCAACAAGGGCGTCAACCCGGACGAGGTCGTCGCCATCGGCGCGTCCCTCCAGGCCGGTGTCCTCAAGGGTGAGGTCAAGGACGTCCTGCTCCTCGACGTGACCCCGCTGTCCCTCGGTATCGAGACCAAGGGAGGGATCATGACCAAGCTCATCGAGCGCAACACCACGATCCCGACCAAGCGGTCCGAGATCTTCACCACCGCCGAGGACAACCAGCCCTCCGTGCAGATCCAGGTCTACCAGGGCGAGCGCGAGATCGCGGCGTACAACAAGAAGCTCGGGATGTTCGAGCTGACCGGTCTGCCGCCGGCCCCGCGTGGTGTCCCGCAGATCGAGGTCTCCTTCGACATCGACGCCAACGGCATCATGCATGTCACGGCCAAGGACCTCGGCACCGGCAAGGAGCAGAAGATGACCGTCACCGGCGGCTCCTCGCTGCCGAAGGACGAGGTCGACCGCATGCGCCAGGAGGCCGAGCAGTACGCGGACGAGGACCACCGTCGCCGCGAGGCCGCCGAGTCCCGCAACCAGGGCGAGCAGCTCGTCTACCAGACGGAGAAGTTCCTCAAGGACAACGAGGACAAGGTCCCTGCCGACGTCAAGACCGAGGTCGAGGCCGCCGTCGAGGAGCTGAAGGCCGCGCTGAAGGGCGAGGACACCGCCGAGATCCGTACCGCCACCGAGAAGGTCGCCGCGGTCTCGCAGAAGGTCGGCCAGGCCATGTACGCCGACGCCCAGGCCACGCAGGCCGCGGGCGGCGACGCCCCCGGTGCCGAGGCTCCCCGGGCGGACGACGACGTGGTGGACGCCGAGATCGTGGACGACGAGCGCAAGGACGGTGCCGCGTGACGGAGGAGACCCCGGGCTTCGACGAGAAGCCCGACGTCCCCTCCGGCGCCACCCCCGACGACGCCGAGCCGCAGGCCGCCTCCCCCTCCAGCAGTGGGGAGGGGGCGGCCCCGGCAGGGGACGCAAGTGCTCAGATCGCCGGTCTGACGGCCCAGCTGGACCAGGTGCGCAAGGCGCTCGAGGAGCGCACCGCGGACCTCCAGCGGCTCCAGGCCGAGTTCCAGAACTACCGCCGCCGCGTCGAGCGCGACCGGATCGCGGTCAAGGAGATCGCCGTGGCGACCCTCCTGACCGAGCTGATGCCCACGCTCGACAACATCAACCGAGCGCGGGAACACGGCGAACTCGTCGGCGGTTTCAAGTCCGTGGCGGAGTCGCTGGAGACCGCCGCGGCGAAGATGGGACTGCAGCAGTTCGGCAAGGAGGGCGAGCCCTTCGACCCGACGATCCACGAGGCCCTGATGCACTCGTACGCGCCGGACGTCACGGAGACGACCTGCGTGGCGATCCTGCAGCCCGGGTATCGCATCGGTGAGCGCACCATCCGCCCCGCGCGGGTGGCCGTCGCCGAGCCGCAGCCCGGCGCCGTCAAGGCCGAGGACGAGTCCGAGGCCGGCGACGAGAAGAAGGACAACGGCCCTGAGGAGGGCTGACGCAGCGAGCGCACGAAAGGAGGGACGTCGAGGATGAGCACCAAGGACTTCATCGAGAAGGACTACTACAAGGTCCTCGGCGTCCCCAAGGACGCCACCGAGGCCGAGATCAAGAAGGCGTACCGGAAGCTCGCCCGCGAGTTCCACCCGGACGCCAACAAGGGCAACGCCAAGGCGGAGGAGCGCTTCAAGGAGATCTCCGAGGCCCACGACGTCCTCGGTGACCCCAAGAAGCGCAAGGAGTACGACGAGGCCCGCGCCCTGTTCGGCAACGGCGGCTTCCGCCCGGGACCGGGCGGCGCGGGCGGCGGCAACTTCAACTTCGACCTGGGCGACCTCTTCGGAGGCGGCGCCCAGGGCGGCGGTGCCGGAGGTGCCGGCGGCTTCGGCGGCGGCATCGGTGACGTCTTCGGGGGCCTGTTCAACCGCGGCGGCACGGGCACGACCCGTACGCAGCCCCGGCGCGGCCAGGACATCGAGTCCGAGGTCACGCTCAGCTTCACGGAGGCCATCGAAGGGGCCACGGTCCCGCTGCGGATGTCCTCGCAGCAGCCCTGCAAGGCCTGTTCGGGCACCGGCGACAAGAACGGCACACCGCGCGTGTGCCCGACCTGCGTCGGCACCGGCCAGGTCGCGCGCGGCTCCGGCGGCGGCTTCTCGCTCACGGACCCGTGCCCGGACTGCAAGGGCCGCGGCCTCATCGCCGAGCACCCCTGCATCGAGTGCAAGGGCAGCGGGCGCGCCAAGTCCTCGCGGACCATGCAGGTCCGGATCCCCGCGGGGGTCACCGACGGCCAGCGCATCCGGCTGCGCGGCAAGGGCGCTCCGGGTGAACGGGGCGGTCCCGCAGGGGACTTGTACGTCATGGTGCACGTCGACACGCACCCCGTGTTCGGCCGCAAGGAAGACAACCTCACGGTGACGGTCCCGGTGACGTTCGCCGAGGCGGCACTGGGCGGCGAGGTCAGGGTGCCCACCCTGGGCGGACCCCCGGTGACGCTGAAGCTGCCGCCGGGCACGCCCAACGGCCGCACCATGCGGGCCCGCGGCAAGGGCGCCTTCCGCAAGGACGGCACCCGGGGTGACCTCCTTGTGACCGTGGAGGTGAGTGTCCCGAAGGACGTCACGGGGAATGCTCGTGACGCCCTGGAGGCGTACAGAGAGGCGACCGCGGGCGAGGACCCGCGGGCGGAGCTGTTCCAGGCCGCGAAGGGAGCATGAGAGTGATGGACGGCCGTCGACGCAACCCGTACGAGCTGACCGAGGAGACCCCGGTCTACGTCATCTCGGTGGCGGCCCAGCTCTCCGGACTGCACCCGCAGACGCTGCGCCAGTACGACCGCCTCGGCCTGGTCTCCCCGGACCGCACGGCCGGGCGCGGTCGGCGCTACTCGGCCCGCGACATCGAACTGCTGCGCACCGTCCAGCAGTTGTCGCAGACCGAGGGCATCAACCTGGCCGGCATCAAGCGCATCATCGAGCTGGAGAACCAGGTCGTCGCGCTCCAGCAGCGCGTCGCCGAACTCCAGTCGGCGGTCGAGGGCGCGGCGGCGACGATGCAGCAGCGGGAGGCGGCGGTACACGCTTCGTACCGGCGCGACCTGGTGCCGTATCAGGAGGTCCAGCAGACGAGTGCGTTGGTGGTGTGGCGGCCGAAGCGGCCCAAGGACTGAACCGACAGACGAGAGGGGCCCGGAGGTCACTGACCTCCGGGCCCCTCTCGTTCGTGCCTACGCGGAGGTGCCGATCCGGAACACGTGGTCTCCGGCCGTCTCCGCCTCGGTGCCGTCCGTGTACACGGCGGTGACCTTGTAGAAGACGGTGGTGTCGGTGGGCGCGCCGGTGTCCGAGTAGCTGTGGCCGAACTCGACGGGAGTGTCGGTGAGCAGCGTGTAGGCACCGGTCGAGGTGTCCCAGCGGTAGACGTTGAAGCCGATCGCGGTGCCGTTCGGATCGCGCCGGGCGTCGTAGAGCACCCTGATGTCGGGGCCCTGGGCGATGTCCGTCGCGTCCACGTACAGGGCACCCGAGGCGGACTCGTCCGCGTAGGTCTCCGTCGGCACGATGTCGAGCTCCGTGACCTCGACGCCGGCGGCGGAACCGAGATCCAGGGTGTTGCCGTCGTGGTCGACGGCCACGACCACGTACCGCAGCTTCTCCCCGTCGGGCAGGCTCACGTCCCGGTTCTGGGACCAGATGCTGCCGAACGGGAGGGTGTCGGTGATGTCCGTGTACGTCCAGGCGCCGTCGACGTACACACCCCGGTGGATCCGGTAGTCGGCGAAGTCCTCGGCCGGGCTGTCGTCCCAGTCGAGCCGGACGCCGTACCCCTTCGGCGTCGCGGTCAGGCCGGTCACCGCGGCGGGGGCGGTGTAGTCGCCGACATGGTCGATGGTGACCGAGTTCGAGACGGGGCCGAAGTTGCCGTGCCGGTCCACGGCCCGGACCCAGTAGGTGTGCGTCGTGGAACGCTCGATCTCGGTGTCCGTGTAGGACTCTCCGGCGGTGTCGCCGCCGAGTCCGACGCCGTCCCGGTAGACGGAGAAGTACGCGATGTCGTCGTCCGCGTCCGTGCTCCAGGTCCAGTTCAGGGTGACGCCCCGCTCCCCGTCGACGGCCGTCACGTCGTCCGGGGCGTAGACCGGGGCGACGGTGTCGATGTCCTTCGACCAGTACTCGGCCGTGCCGGAGGGCGGTGACGCGTTGCCGTGGGTGTCGACGGCGGTGACGACGTAGTAGAAGGCCTCGCCGGTCGTGGGCAGGTCCTCGACCCAGGCGCTGTCGCGGATCGGCGTCGGGCCGCTCACCAGGTTCGCGGCGGTGAGGGCGACCGGGTACACCGTCGACCGGTACACCCGATAACCGGCCAGGTCGGACTCTGTGTTCGAGCCCCAGTACACGCGGGCCGTGGTGACGTCGCCGATGGCCCAGTTGTCCTCCACGCCGGTGGGCGCGGCGGGAGCCGTCGTGTCGACGGTGGTGACGCCCTGGTCGGCGCTGCCGGTCGACTCGCGGCCGGCCTTGTCGTAGGCGCGGACCTCGTAGTAGTAGGTGTCGCCCGTCTTCGGGAGCGCGCTACCGGTGTACGACGTGGCGGTGGTCGTCGCCAGCGGTCTGCTCCCGAAGGAGGCACCCTTGAGGCGCCGGTAGACGCGATACCCGGCGAGGTCCATCTCCTTGTTCTGCGACCAGGTGAGCTTGGCCTTGCCGGTGGTGGTGTCGTAGGTCACTGAGGCACCCGTCGGGGCCAGTGGCTTGACCTTGTCGACCGTGGCCGAAGTCCTGGGGGCGTAGGCGAACTTGACGCCGGCCTTGCCGGTCCAGTTGACGTAGTCGACGCGGAGGGTGTGTCTGCCCTTCGGAACGGTGACGTTGACGGTCTTCCTGACGGTCGACGTGACGTTCTTCCACACGTCGACCTTGCGGACGCCGTCCAGGTAGACCCGGACGCCGTCCTGCGCGGCCGCGGCGAAGGAGAAGGGGCCGCCGGAGCCGAAGTCGCGGGTCACGGACCAGCGGACGGCGAAGTTGTCCTTCGGGAGGCCGGTGGCGGGGGCGCCCGTCCAGGTCTGGTCGATCGCGTTGTCGCAGTCCGTCTTCTTCGGGGTGCCCCTGAACGTGGTGTTCGCGAAGAACTGCCGTTTGTAGTCCGGGGAGTTGCAGGTCGTGGCGGCCGAGGCGCCCGCGGTCGCGCCGGCGAGCAGGCCGCCCGCGACGGAGAAGGCGACGGCGGCTGCCGTCGCGTGTCGGGCTCGGTTCATGCGTCTCCCAGTCGGATCGGGTACGGCGACAGACGGCCGTCGACGATCACGACTCGCAAGGAACGGACTTGGTTGTGCTGATCTTTGCCCGTTCATGAACTCCCGTTGAGTGAAGGGTCCGTAAAGAGCGTTTGGATGGGATTCCGCAGCACCTCCACATACCAAACGGAACGTGCTGTTGCCATCTCGTTAAGTGGTTCCGCTTGACGCCGGTGGTCGCGGCCGCGTTGGCTTTTCAGTCACCTGGGTTGCAATGCTGCACCCTCGTCCGGACGGCACCAGAAGTGAGCACCCCAATGCGTCGTATCGCCATATCCGTGGCCGCGTCCTCGCTGGCCCTCCCGCTGGCCGCCTGCGGCGTGCTCAACTCCTCAGGGAGCAGCGCGGAGGAGACACCGGCGAAGGGCAACGACATCACGGTGGGCGTACTGATGCCCGAGAAGACGAACACGCGCTACGCCGAGTTCGACTACCCGATCATCAAGTCGACGGTCTCCGAACTGACCAGCGGCAAGGGCAAGAGCGAGTACGCCAACGCCGGCGGTGACGCCAAGGTCCAGGACGGCCAGATGCAGAAGATGATCGACAGCAAGGTCGACGTCATCCTGCTCGACGCCGTCGACTCGCACCTCATCCTGCCCATGGTGAAGAAGGCCAAGGCCGCGGGCATCCCGATCATCGCCTACGACCGTCTGGCCGAGGGGCCGATCGACGCGTACATCTCCTTCGACAACGAGCTGGTCGGCGAGGTGCAGGGGCGCTCCCTGGTGGAGGCGCTGGGCGGCAACGTCGACACCTCCGACAAGATCGTGATGATCAACGGCTCGCCGACCGACCCCAACGCCGGGCAGTTCAAGGCGGGCGCGCTCTCCGAGCTCCAGGGCAAGGTGACGATCTCCGAGAGCTACGACACGAAGGCGTGGAGCCCGGAGGTCGCCCAGGCGTCCATGACCAAGGCGATCGACAAGCTCGGCAAGGGCAACATCGCTGCGGTGTACTCCGCCAACGACGCGATGGCCGGCGGCGCCATCAAGGCCCTCCAGGCGGCGGGCGTGACCACGATGCCGCCGATCACCGGCCAGGACGCCGAGCTCACCGCCGTGCAGCGGATCCTCACCGGCGAGCAGTACATGAGCGTCTACAAGCCCTACCCCGACGAGGCCGAGGCCGCCGCCAAGGCCGCGGTGTCCCTGATCCAGGGCCACGACATCGAGTTCGACTCCCTCACCCGCGACACGGTCGACAGCCCCACGAACAAGAAGATCCCGGCCCAGCTGGTGTCCGTGGTCGCGCTGACGAAGGACAACATCAAGTCGACGGTGGTCGCGGACGGGATCTACAAGATCTCCGACATCTGCACGGCCAAGTTCAAGTCGGCGTGCGCGGCGAACGGGCTGAAGTGACCCGTTCGCCCCGCAGGGGAGTTCACGCCACCCGCGTGAACTCCACCGTCACCTCCGGCGGCCCGCCGGCCACCCCCCGGTAGATCCCCTTGTGCGGAGTCACGTCGTCGTAGTCCCGCCCCCGTCCGACCACCACATGGGACTCGTCGGGACGGGTCCGGTTGGTCGGGTCGTAGCCGGACCAGTCGCCGGCCCAGTACTCCACCCAGGCGTGGCTCTGGCCGGCCACCGGGCGGTGGAGTTCCGCCTCCCGCTCGGGGTGGAGGTAGCCGGAGACGTAGCGCGTGGGCAGGCCCAGGCTCCGTAGCAGGGCGATGGTGACGTGGGCTATGTCCTGGCAGACTCCGGCGCCCTGTTCCCAGGCCTCGGCGGCGGAGGTGTTCACTCCGGTGACACCGGGGAGGTACGCCACCCGGTCGGCGACGAGCGCGGAGACGGCGACAGCGGTCTCGTGCGGATCGAGTCCTACGGCGGCCTTGCGCGCCTTCTTCAGCAGCTTGGGCGGGACCGTCGTACGGACCGTGGGGCCGATGAACTCCAACAGGCGGGAGTTCGTGGTGTGTTCGGTGATCTCCTGCCAGGTGGGGGAGGGGCCGAGCAGCTCCGGCGGGGACGTCTCGACCAGGCTCGACGCGGTGATCGTCAGGTCCGCGTGCGGGTCCATCAGGTCGAAGCCGGTGACCTGGGTGCCCCAGTAGTCCCAGTACGACCAGGTGGGGGTGGTGGGGTTCACGGTCACGCGCGCGTCCAGTGTCGTCTGGCCGGGGAGCGTGAGCGGGGTCATCCGCACCTCGTTGTGGGAGGACACCGCCGCCTGGGCGTACGACACGCGCGTGGTGTGGCGGATGCGAAGCCTACGGGTCATCTCAGGCTCCTTCCTGGGCCCACTCGACGGGCCCCTGGTACGGGAAGAACAACTCCGCGACCGCCTCCGCCGAGTCCATGCAGGCGTGCTGCAAGTCCTTGAGGAGGGCGGGGAGTTGTTCTTCCAAGGCGTGCGAGTCCAGGTATTCGAGGCGGGTGCGGAGCCGGCCGACGGGACGGCGCGCGGGGTCCTGGCGCTGGCGGCCCAGCGCCGTGAGGCACTCCTCGGCCGTCGTCAGCGCGTGCAGCGCCGAACGCGGGAAGTCCCGGTCCAGGAGCAGGAATTCGGCCACCCGCGGGGTGTCGCCGAAACCGCCGTACACCCGCGCGTACGCCTCGTCGGCGCCCGAGGCGCTCAGCAGTGTCGTCCAGTCGGGTGCGTGCGCAGCGTCCAACACCCGTACCGACAGCAGTCGTACGGTCATGTCCACCCGCTCCAGGCTGCGGCCGAGGACGACGAAACGCCAGCTGTCGTCGCGGCTCATCGTGGAGTCGGCGAGGCCGAAGAACAACGCGGCGCGTCTGCGCACGAGTTCGAGATAGGCGTAGGGGCCCGTACGGCGGGCCGCGAGGCGTTGGTCGGCCAGGGCGTGCCAGGTGGAGTTGAGGCACTCCCACATCTCCGAGGAGACGGCCTCCCGGGCGCTGCGGGCGTTGAGGCGGGCGGCGCCGAGCGCGCCCTCGATGGAGCAGGTGGAGCGGGCGTCGAACGCGAGCTGGTCCAACACCTGCTGCATGTCCACGCGTTGGCCGCCCGCGTCGACCCCGAGGATCGCGTACAGGGACCGGCAGGCCGCGTCCTCGTCGCGCCAGGGATCCTCCAGCATGCGGTGGAGGTAGGCGTCGAGGATGCGCCCGGTGGCGTCCGCGCGCTCGACGTAACGGCCGGTCCACGTCAGGGCCTCGGCTATCCGGGAGAGGATCACGTCGTTCACTGCTGCGCCCCTTCCTGTACGACCGCGGGGTTGCCGTCGGGGCCGAGCTGGCGGGGTGCCACCTCGGGCAGTTCGCCGTCCGGGGTGACCGGTTCGGGGTGTTCGGCCGGGCCCTCCGCGAGCACCCAGGTGTCCTTGGAGCCGCCGCCCTGGCTGGAGTTGACGATCAGGTTGCCCTCCTGGAGGGCGACCCGGGTGAGGCCGCCGGGCAGCACCCAGACGTCGGTGCCGTCGTTGACGGCGAAGGGCCGTAGGTCGATGTGGCGGGGTGCCATGCGTTCACCCGCGAGGGTGGGGGAGGTGGACAGCGCGACGGGGCGCTGGGCGATCCAGCCGCGCGGGTCGGCGGCGACGGCTTTGCGAGTGCGTTCGAGGGTCTTCGCGTCCGCCTTGGGGCCGATGACGATGCCCTGCCCGCCCGCGCCGTCCACCGGCTTGATGACCAGGCGGTCGATCTGGTCGAGGACCGCCTCCAACTGGCCCGGCTCGTCGGGGCGGTACGACTCCACGTTGGGAAGAATCGGTTCCTCTGAGAGGTAGTAGCGGATGAGGTCGGGGACGTAGGTGTAGAGGAGCTTGTCGTCCGCGATGCCGTTGCCGACCGCGTTCGCGAGTGTGACGTTCCCGGCCTGCGCGGCGTTCATGATGCCCGGGCAGCCGATCACCGAGTCGGGGCGGAAGTGCAGCGGGTCGAGGAAGTCGTCGTCGAGCCGCCGGTATACGACATGGACGGGCACCTCGCCGCGGGTGGTGCGCATCCACACCCGGTTGTTGCGGCACGTCAGGTCGTGCCCCACCACCAGCTGCACGCCCATCAGCCGCGCGAGCAGGGCGTGTTCGAAGTAGGCGGCGTTCCCCGGCCCCGGGGTGAGGACCACGACCCGGGGGTCCTGTGTCCCGGCGGGCGCGGCGGCGCGCAGCGCGGCCAGCAGCCGCCCCGCGTACCCGTCGACGGGGACCACGTGCTGCTCGGCGAAGAGGGACGGGAAGATCCGCGTCATGGCCCGGCGGTTCTCGATGACGTACGACACCCCGCTGGGGACCCGCACGTTGTCCTCCAGCACCCGCAGGTCCCCGGCCTCGTCCCGGACGAGGTCGATGCCGGCGACATGGATGCGGACCCCGCCCGGTGGTTCGACGCCCTGCGCGGACCGATGGAAATGAGCCGAGTTGAGGAGCAGCCGCCAGGGCACGACCCCGTCCTCGAAGGCGCGGCAGTGGGAGTAGGCGTCGGAGAGGTAGGCCTCGAGTGCCCTGACCCGCTGGGCCACTCCGCGCTGGATGAGATCCCACTCCATCGCGTCGATGATCCGCGGCACCAGGTCCAGTGGCCAGGGCCGTTCCTCGCCGGCGAAGGCGTAGGTCACGCCGCGGTCGGTGAACGCGCGGGCCATCTGGTCCGCGCGGAAGCGCAGTTCACTCGGCTCGATCGGCTGGAGTGCCGCCAGTACCGGCTCGTAGGCGGTTCTGACCTCACCCGGCCGCACAAACATCTCGTCCCACGCATCGGCCAATGCGTATGCGTCAAATATGTCCGCCATGAGGGGACGTTAAGTGCGCTACGTAACACGGCGATCTCTGAGTGATTTCCGGCAGCTCACGCGGAAAGTGATACGACGAGGGACTCGGTGTTACTGGCCGGACACCCCCCAGCTTGTTGCAAGGTGAGGCTCGGAGGCCGGTAGATAGCGGGCGATATCGGAGGTTTTCGGGGGCTGTTCGAGCGGAAGCCGTGTTGCGGAGCAGGTCCCGTCCGCGCATAGTTGCGCTGCAAAGAGCCGGGAACCGGGGGTGGGATGGGCGATGGCCGGGCACGGGACGGACGAGCATCCACACGGTGCTGACCGACTCTGCGACGCCGGGGAGCGCGTGTACTCCCGGGCCGTACGACGGGGCCGGGTGCCGCGCACGGACGCCGAACCGGTGCCGTGCCTGCTGGAGTTGGCCCTCCTCCACCCCGACCCCGACGACATGGCCTGGCTGGTGCCGACCTCCCCGCAGGAGGTCATGACCCGGCTGCTGCGCGGGGTCTACGACGAGGTCAGCGAGAGCCACCGCCGGGTGGGTTCGGCGGTCGAGGCCTTCGAGCGGTACGCCGGTCTGGGCCGCCGGGTGCAGGCGTCCGCGGCGGCGCCGGGCTCCCTGGAGGGCGCCGCGATCCGCGTCCTGGACGGCCTCTCGCGGATCCAGGCGGCGATGGACGACGCGACGGAGGCCTGCACGGGCGAGGTCCTCACCGTCCAGCCCGGCGGCATCCGCCGGGAGCCGGAGCTCACGGAGGGCCTGCACCGGGCGGTGGCGCTGCGCTCGCGCGGGGTCCGGATGCGCGACCTGTACACCCATGTCGCCCGGCACGGCCAAGGCCTCCTGAACTACCTGGAGTTGATGGGCGACGCGGTCGAGGCGCGGACCCTGGACGAGGTCGTCGACCGGCTGATCCTCTTCGACCGCACGGTCGCCTTCATCCCCGCCAACGCCGACCACACGATGGCCCTGGAGCTGCGCCACCCGGCGCTGATCGACTACTTCGTCACGGTCTTCGACCGGCTGTGGCGCCTGGCGATCCCGGTCGCGGCCCCCCTGCCGGACACCGGCATCGAGGGCATCTCCAACCGTGAGCAGTCCATCGCCGCCCTCCTCGCGGACGGCCACCAGGACGCGGTGATCGCGGAACGGCTGGGGATCAGCGTGCGGACCTGCCGCGCCCATATCGCGCGCCTGTCGGAGACGCTGGGCGCGGCCAGCCGTACCCAACTCGGCGTGCGGATCGCCCAGGCGGGCCTGGACGGCACCGCGTCACGGCTGCCGGACGTCCCCGTACAGCTCACGCCGGTGGATCAAGAATCCCCGACTGCCCGATGAGATAGCCGAGTTGGGCCCGGCTCTCGCTGCCGAGGGTGGCGGCGAGCTTGGCGATGTGGACGCGGGCGGTGCGGATGTTCATGCCGAGGCGGTCGGCGATGACGGCGTCGGTGTGGCCGTCGACGAGCAGGCTCGCTATGGCTCGTTGACGGGGGGTGATGCCGTTGAGGGAGGGCTGCTGGACCGCTTCGGGGTACATGGGGGTGGCGAGGTGCCAGAGGCGGTCGAAGACCGTGATGAACCAGTCGATCAGCGAGGGGTGGCGGACCTCCAGGGCGAGACTGCGGTCCCGGCTGGCGGGGATGAACGCCACCTGCCGGTCGATGACGATGAGCCGCTCGGTGACCTCGTCCAGGGTGCGGGCCTCGGCGTCGCCCCGCAGTTGTTCGTAGCGGGCCAGGGCGAGAGGTCTGTGGCGCTGGGTGTGCTGGTACAGGGTGCGGATGCGACCGCCGCGGTCGAGGAAGGCCTGGTCGCGGACGAGGGCGACGGCCTGTGCCTCCGGGCCGCGCGGGCCTACGTGCGGCTGGATGGCGAGGAGTTCGCCCGTGGCGTCCGCCATGGCCTCGGTGATGGCCTGGTTGATGCGCTCCCTGTCACCGAGGACGGTGAGCGTCGGGTTCACCGTGGCCGCCGCGTGGGAGCCGTCGAGCTGTATCAGCGGCGCGAAGGCGGACTCCAGGCGCTCCTCACGGCGCCGCTCGTCCGCGATGCGCTCCGCGGACCGCCGTAGCAGGCGGTGGAGTACGGAGGCGGGGGCGACGGGCCGCAGCCAGCCGGGGTCGGCCCCGATCTCGGGCTGCAGCAGGCCGAGGCCGACCAGACACGGTGCCTCGTCGGTGTCGTCCGCACGCACCCGCCCGGCGCGCAGGGCTCGGACATACAGGCTCTGACCTGCCTCGCACAGCTCGTCCGCGCCGTGCGTGTGCGCCTCGGTCACGGTGTGCCGTCTCCTCCCCGCGGCGGGTGGTCCTTGTTCAGGATCCCCGACTGGGCTATGAGGAAGCCGAGCTGGGCCCGGCTGCCGCTGCCCAGGGCTGTCGCCAGTTTGGCGATGTGGGCGCGGCAGGTGCGCACGTTCATGCCCAGCCTGCGGGCGATGGCCTCGTCGACATGGCCCTCGACGAGGAGTTTGGCGATGGAGTGCTGGATGTCGGTGATGCCGTCGGGGGCGGTCTCGTACGGGGCGCCGGTGCTCAGTGGGACCGCGCGGGCCCACATGAACTCGAAGACCTTGACCAGATAGCTGACGAGTCCGGGGTGGCGAAGTTCCAGGGCGACCTTCTGGTCGTCGCGGGCGGGGATGAAGGCGACGGTCTCGTCGCAGATGATGAGCCGCTCGACCAGCTCGTCGATCGTGCGGTACTCGACCTTGCCGTTGGCGAACTGGTCCGTGTAGGCCAGCTTCTCCGGGCTGTAGCGGGCCGTGTGCTGGTACAGGGTCCGGATGCTCACACCACGTTCGACGAGCGGCCTGTCGCGCTCCAGCCCCTGAACGAGGCTGCGCTCGGGGCGGTGGCCGCTCGGCTGGACCGTGAGCATCTCGTGCTGGCACTGGGCCGTGGCCAGGTCGAGGGCCGCGTTGATGCGGTCGTTGCCCTCCAGCACCGTGATCGAGTGGGTGCTCGTCGTGGTCTGGGCGGTGAGGGCCATGAACGGCTCGAAAGCGTCGGCCAACTCGATCGACAGCCGCCGGCGCTCGGTGATCTCGTGCTCGATGGGGTTGAGCCGCTGGGCCAGGGCAACCGATGGAGGAACCGGACGCAGCCAGTTCGCGTCGTCAGGGTCGGGATGAAGAAGGGCGAATTCCATCAGGCACGGAGCGGGTTCCACGTCCGCGCGGGCTATTCGTCCCGTGCGTAGGGCATTCGCGTACAGGCGCCCGCCCTCCTCACACAGTTTCGCCACCGTGTGGGGATGTGTCGCCCTTGTCTCTTTTGTTCCCAAATCTCCACCCCCCAGGGTCCTGAACGTGCAGGAACATGATGCATCGATTATGTGGCCATGAAGTGCCCGAATGAGCCATCGTCGTACTCGACGGGGGAAGAGGGACCTTCAAGTGAGGATGAAGCCGACTATGCGTAACAGAATGCTTCACTCGGTGCTTGTCGCCGCCTTCTCCGCCGTCGTGGCCTTCGGAGCGTTCGGTGGAGTCTCCGGCGAGAAGAGTGACACTCGGGCGGACAGCGTCTGGCCGGCGGCTGCTCAGACCGTTGTTGTCGCCGGTGACAGCGTCTGGCCGGTGGCTTCTGCTCACGCAGACGACAGCGTTTGGGCTTGACGTGACGACACCTCCCGACGACCGCAGCTTCCGCCGAGAGATGGCCACGGCCTATCGCTCGGGCTGGCACTTCATCGACCTGGCCACCGCCATCCCCCACAGCGGTGACTCGCTCATGGTGACCGTGTTCGGTGAGCCGGTCGTGGTGACGCGGGACGAGGACGAGGACGTACGGGCGTACCGGTGTCTGCGACGGCCCCGGGGGGCGCCGCAGCCAGTGCGATGCGCCATCCGGTACGGAATGATCTTTGTGAATCTTGACCAACGAGACCACCGGCTGGTGGAGACGGATGCCCCCGACATCCAGACCATCTCAGCCACCCCCCGCAGTGCCTGACGCGATTCCCCCGTCGTAACAAGATCGCTCAGGTGCTTCCCCCCGCAGCGGCGTCACCGTGACCTGAACACGGTGACGCCGCTGCAGTTTGTACGGAATGTTCGGGTATGGGCCTGGCCCGAGTGGCCGGAAGCGGTCGCCCCGCCGCCTTGCCTCCCGCCCGCTCACCGCTTCCCCATCGCCCGCGTCAGCTGGATCTCGATCACCACCCGGGACGGGTTCGGCGACGGGGTGCGCCCGTACCGCTCGGCGTACCGGCGCTCCGCCTCCGCGACCCGGTCGGGTTCCGCGCGGACGAAGGCCCGGCCCTCCAGCGTCGCCCAGTGCCGCCCGTCCACCTGGCAGACGGCGACCCGGGCCCCGAGGGGTCCGGCGGCCAGCACGTTCAGCACCTTCCTGCTCGCCTTGTTCGCGATGACCCGAGCCAGACGCGCCTCGGGGTCGTATGTCACTCCGACGGGAACGACATGCGGGCTGCCGTCGGGGCGCGGAGTCGTGAGGGTGCACAGATGCCGTTCCTGCCAGAAGGTGAGGTACGACGGGTCGGGATCGCCCGGGTCCACCGGATGTACGGCCATGGTCCCGGAACTTAGTCCCTCGATCCGCCCCGCCACCGCCTTGAGTGGAATAGACTCAACTTTGTGCACGTTGACCGAGTCAGTCCGTGTACGAAGGTCGTAGGAGGAGGAGCACCGGAACGTGGACGCCGAGCTGACCAACAGGAGCCGGGACGCGATCAACGCGGCCAGCAAACGAGCCGTGACCGGGGGGCACGCCGACCTGACCCCGGCCCACCTGCTTCTCTCGCTGCTCGCGGGGGAGGACAACGAGAACATCACCGACCTGCTGGCCGCCGTCGACGCCGACCAGGCCGCCGTACGGTCCGGGGCCGAGCGGGTGCTCGCCGCGCTGCCCAGCGTGACCGGGTCGACCGTCGCGCCCCCGCAGCCCAACCGTGAGCTGCTGGCCGTGATCGCGGACGCGGGTGAGCGCGCGAAGGAGCTCGGCGACGACTACCTCTCGACCGAGCACCTGCTGATCGGGATCGCCGCCAAGGGCGGCGCGGCCGGGGACGTACTCTCCCAGCAGGGGGCCGGCGCGAAGAAGCTGCTGGACGCGTTCCAGAAGAGCAGGGGAGGGCGCCGGGTGACCACACCCGACCCCGAGGGGCAGTACAAGGCGCTGGAGAAGTTCGGTACGGACTTCACGGCCGCCGCGCGCGAGGGCAAGCTCGACCCGGTCATCGGGCGGGACCAGGAGATCCGGCGGGTCGTCCAGGTGCTGTCCCGCCGCACGAAGAACAACCCCGTCCTCATCGGCGAGCCCGGCGTCGGCAAGACCGCCGTCGTCGAGGGGCTGGCGCAGCGGATCGTGAAGGGGGACGTGCCGGAGTCCCTCAAGAACAAGCGGCTGGTGTCGCTGGACCTCGGTGCGATGGTCGCGGGTGCGAAGTACCGCGGCGAGTTCGAGGAGCGGCTCAAGACCGTCCTGGCCGAGATCAAGGACTCCGACGGCCAGGTCATCACCTTCATCGACGAGCTGCACACCGTCGTGGGCGCGGGCGCCGGCGGCGACTCCTCGATGGACGCCGGCAACATGCTGAAGCCGATGCTCGCCCGCGGCGAGCTGCGCATGGTCGGCGCGACGACCCTGGACGAGTACCGCGAGCGCATCGAGAAGGACCCGGCGCTGGAGCGCCGCTTCCAGCAGGTGCTGGTCGCGGAGCCGAGCGTCGAGGACACGATCGCGATCCTGCGCGGCCTGAAGGGACGCTACGAGGCGCACCACAAGGTCGTCATCGCGGACAGCGCGCTGGTCGCGGCGGCCACCCTCTCCGACCGCTACATCACCTCCCGCTTCCTCCCCGACAAGGCGATCGACCTCGTCGACGAGGCGGCCTCCCGGTTGCGGATGGAAATCGACTCCTCCCCGGTCGAGATCGACGAACTCCAGCGCTCCGTCGACCGGTTGAAGATGGAGGAGCTGGCCCTCGACAAGGAGACGGACGCCGCCTCCATCGAGCGGCTGGAGAAGCTGCGCCGCGACCTCGCCGACCGCGAGGAGGAGCTGCGCGGCCTCAACGCCCGCTGGGAGAAGGAGAAGCAGTCCCTCAACCGCGTCGGCGAACTGAAGGAGAAGCTCGACGAACTGCGCGGCCAGGCCGAACGGGCCCAGCGCGACGGCGACTTCGACACCGCCTCCAAGCTCCTCTACGGCGAGATCCCCTCCCTGGAGCGGGACTTGGCGGAGGCCTCGCAGGCGGAGGAGGCGGCCTCCAAGGACACGATGGTCAAGGAGGAGGTCGGCCCCGACGACATCGCGGACGTCGTCGGCTCCTGGACCGGCATCCCCGCGGGCCGCCTCCTGGAGGGCGAGACCCAGAAACTCCTGCGCATGGAGGAGGAGTTGGGCCGCCGCCTCATCGGCCAGCGAGAGGCCGTACAGGCCGTCTCCGACGCGGTACGGCGCACCCGCGCGGGCATCGCGGACCCCGACCGCCCCACCGGCTCCTTCCTCTTCCTGGGCCCGACGGGCGTCGGCAAGACCGAACTGGCAAAGGCGCTCGCGGACTTCCTCTTCGACGACGAACGCGCCATGGTCCGCATCGACATGTCGGAGTACGGCGAGAAGCACAGCGTGGCCCGGCTGGTCGGCGCGCCTCCCGGCTACGTCGGCTACGAGGAGGGCGGTCAGCTCACGGAGGCGGTGCGCAGGCGTCCGTACTCGGTGATCCTGCTGGACGAGGTGGAGAAGGCGCACCCGGAGGTCTTCGACGTCCTGCTCCAGGTGCTGGACGACGGGCGGTTGACGGACGGTCAGGGCCGCACGGTCGACTTCCGCAACACGATCCTGATCCTCACGTCCAACCTGGGCAGCAACTTCCTGATCGACCCGAGCACCGGTGAGGACGAGAAGAAGGCACAGGTTCTGCAGGTGGTGAGGGCCTCCTTCAAGCCGGAGTTCCTCAACCGGCTGGACGACATGGTGGTCTTCTCGGCGCTCAACCGGGAGGAGCTGGGCCGGATCGCCGCGCTCCAGATCGGCCGCCTGGCCAAGCGCCTCGCGGAACGCCGCCTCACCCTGGAGATCAGCGACGAGGCCCTGACCTGGCTCGCGGACAACGGCAACGACCCGGCGTACGGGGCGCGACCGCTGCGGCGGCTGGTGCAGACGGCGATCGGCGACCGCCTCGCCAAGGAGATCCTGGCGGGCGAGGTCAAGGACGGGGACACGGTACGGGTGGACGCGTTCGGGGACGGGCTGATCGTGGGCCCGGCGACGGGCAAGACGCTGTAGATGGCACCGTAGGGCCCTGGGCCGACCGGATCAGGTCAGCCCAGGGCGGACAGTCCCGGCAGGGGTTGCCACCCCCCTCCCCGGATGGGGGAGGATGGCGGAATCCGTACGAAGGGAAATACACGGTGAGCATCGACCCGTCCTCGATTCCGAACTTCGGGGGCCAGCCCGAACCGCAGCAAGGACCGGCGGGCCCCGTCGTCCCGGATCAGGACCTTGTGAAGCAGCTCCTCGAGCAGATGGAGCTGAAGTATGTCGTCGACGACGAGGGTGACCTCGCGGCGCCGTGGGAGCAGTTCCGTACGTACTTCATGTTCCGCGGTGAGGACGACCAGCTCGTCTTCTCGGTGCGGACCTTCTACGACCGTCCCCACGCGATCGACGCCAAGCCGCAGCTGCTGGAGTCCATCGACGACTGGAACCGCCGCACCCTGTGGCCCAAGGTCTACAGCCACACCCACGACGACGGCACCGTCCGTCTCATCGGTGAGGCGCAGATGCTGATCGGCACCGGCGTCGACCTGAACCACTTCGTCTCCTCGACGGTGAGCTGGGTGCGGGCCGCCATCGAGTTCGACCGCTGGCTGGTCGAGCAGCTCGGCCTCACCGAGGAGGTCGACGAGGCGGTCGAGAAGCCCGAGGACGAGGGCGACGAGGAGTAGACCACCTCGGTCCCTTTCGACCTGTGTGAACACGACGGCGCCCGTCCACAGCCTGTGGACGGGCGCCGTCGTCGTACCGCGTACCGCTCAGCCGGCCAGCTTCTTGAGGCGGCCGACCGCTTCCTCCAGCACGCTCACCTTCTTGCAGAACGCGAACCGTACGAAGGGCGCGCCCTCCTCCCGGTGGTCGTAGAAGACCGCGTTCGGGATGGCGACGACCCCGGCGCGTTCGGGGAGCGCGCGGCAGAAGGCGAAGCCGTCGGTCTCCCCCAGGGGGCGGATGTCGGTGGTGACGAAGTAGGTGCCGGCCGGGCGGAACACCTCGAAGCCCGCGTCCGCCAGGCCCGCCGCCAGGACGTCCCGCTTGGCCAGCATGTCCGCGCGGAAATCGTCGAAGTAGGAGTCGGGGAGGGCGAGCGCCTCCGCCACCGCGTACTGGAACGGGCCCGAGGCCACATACGTCAGGAACTGCTTCGCCGAGCGCACGGCCGTGACCAGGTCCGGGGTGCCCGTCACCCACCCGACCTTCCAGCCGGTGAACGAGAACGTCTTGCCGGCCGAACCGATCGAGACCGTGCGCCCCCGCATCCCCGGGAACGTCACGAGCGGAATGTGCTCGGCCGCGTCGAAGACCAGGTGCTCGTACACCTCGTCGGTGATCACCAACAGATCGCGTTCTACGGCGAGTTCGGCGATGGCGGCGAGTTCCTCGCGGGTGAGGACGGTACCGGTCGGGTTGTGCGGGGTGTTGATCAGGAGGAGGCGGGTGCGGTCGGTGACGGCGGCGCGCAGTTCGTCGAGGTCGAGACGGAAGCTGCCGTCGGCGGGGCGGAGCGTGACCGGTACGCGGGTGCCGCCCGCCATCGCGATGCAGGCGGCGTAGGAGTCGTAGTACGGCTCCAGGGCGATGACCTCGTCACCGGGTTCCACCAGGGCCAGCAGCGCCGCGGCGATGGCCTCCGTGGCGCCCGCCGTGACCAGGACCTCGGCGTCGGGGTCGTAGGAGAGGCCGTAGCGGCGCTCCTGGTGGGCGGCGATCGCGGTGCGGAGTTCCGGGACGCCCGGGCCCGGCGGGTACTGGTTGCCGCGTCCGTCGCGCAGGGCGCGGACCGCCGCCTCGCGGATCTCCTCGGGGCCGTCCGTGTCGGGGAAACCCTGGCCGAGGTTGATCGACCCGGTCTTCAGGGCCAGGGCGGACATCTCGGCGAAGATCGTCGTCCCGAACTCGGCGAGCCGGCGGTTGAGGAGGGGGCGTGCGGTGGAGGTCATGCCCGTCATCCTGCGCCCAAGCTCTGGACTTCCTCAACTCTGCTTTGGCACGTGAGACGGCCGGGCATCCCTGTGTCACGCACCACACGAGGCGCCCACGGGGGGCCGCTTCGGGGGAATCGGAAGGAGGGTGACGCCATGTTCTTCTTCGTCATCCTGGCGGTGATCGCGGTCGTCTTCGTCGCGGCGATCGCCCGCGCGGGGCGCAAGAGCAGGATCGGCAAGGGGTCGGGTCGTGGGGCCGGGCTCCGCGGCGGTGGAACGGCGGCCGGCACGAGCAGTTGGTGGGCCGGGGACGGGGGTTCGTCGTCCTCGGGCGGGGGGCACCACGGTGGCGGTCACCACTCCTGCGGCGGCGGGCACTCCTCCTG
>NZ_JAENRY010000114.1 GCF_016612545.1 Streptomyces sp. MBT65
CCCGCAGCCAGACGCGGCTGCGGGGGAGGTGGCGTGCGGGGCTCACCCTCGTGCTCATGGAAGGTCATCTCCCAGCGGCCGTACGGCGTTCATCGCGGCGGGCGGGGAAACCGCCCGCACGGCCTACCAACGAGGCTCACAGGGCCGCGGGCACCTTCTTGGCGAGACCCCTCATCCGGACGGCGGTGATGATCTCCACGGCGCCGACCGCGACCAGCCAGATGCCGCAGACGAGGGTGAGGACGGCGACCGAGCGGAAGGGCGAGTCGATCAGCACGATGCCGGCGACGAAGGTGACGATCCCGAGGAAGATCTGCCAGCCGCGCGCGGGCATGGTCCGGTCGTGGACGGCGGCCAGGGTCTGGGTGATGCCCCGGATCAGCCAGCCGATGCCGATCCACAGGGCGAGCAGCAGGATCGACTGCATCGGCCCGCGGAAGCAGAACAGCCCCAGCACGATCGACAGCGCGCCGCTGATGAACGCCAGCACGCGCAGCGAGGTCGCCCGGTGGGTGCCGAAGGCGGCGACCAGTTGGAAGACGCCGCTGATCAGGAGGTAGAGGCCGAAGAGGATGCCGGCCGCGAAGAGGGACGCGCCGGGCCACACCAGGACCAGCACGCCGAGGACGAGGGACGCGACGCCGGTGAGCAGGACGACCTGCCAGGCGGCTTTGGAGAGGGCGAACAGGGGCCCTTCGAACTCCTCTTCGCGTGGCGGCCGGTCTTCACGCCGGCTGTCGTGGGCGCTGCGGTCGTCGTACTCCGGGCCCCTGGGGCCGCTCGGTGCCTCGGTCATGATCCATGCTGTGACCGGCTCCGGCGGACCCGCCACCGGGGACGGGCCACACGGCTGACGGGGCTGACGGGGCTGTCCGGCGCCGGAGGTTACTTACCGCCTCCCACACCCTTCGCCGCCTTGTCGGCCTTCGCGGCGGCCTTCATCTCCCGCTTGTGGGCGCGGACCTTGGTGAGCGACTCGGGCCCGGTGATGTCGGCGACGGACCGGAAGGACCTGGCCTCGCCGTACGCCCCGGCGGCCTCCCGCCATCCCTTCGGCGTGACCCCGAGCTGCTTGCCGAGCAGGGCGAGAAAGATCTGCGCCTTCTGCTTCCCGAACCCGGGCAGCGCCTCCAGCCGCTTGAGCAGCTCGGCCCCGGTACCGACACCGTCCCAGACCCCGCTCGCGTCCCCGTCGTAGTGCTCGACGAGGTACTGGCAGAGCTGCTGGATCCGCTTGGCCATGGACCCCGGGTACCGGTGCACGGCCGGCTTCTCGGAGAGCAGCGCGACGAACTCCTCGGGATCCCGGGCCGCGATCTCGTGCGCGTCCAGATCATCGGCCCCCAGCCGATCGGCGATCGTCCGCGGCCCCTTGAACGCCCACTCCATCGGCACCTGCTGATCGAGCAACATCCCGACCAGCGCGGCGAGCGGGGAACGGCCGAGGAGCGCGTCGGCGTCGGGGTCCTGGGCGAGGTGAAGGGTGACGTCCATGGGTCGATGATGGCGCGGACGGGGGCGGGACGCCTGCCGGTGGGGCGGGTCGGCGTCGGACGGAAGCTCACGAGGCTTCATCGGCAGCCGCTGGTTGCCTTGCCCGGCGGAACTCCCTGACGGTGAGCGCCCCCGCGCCCGCCGTCCCGAAGAGCGGCAGGACGGGGACCAGGATCCAGATGCCCCAGGAGACGAAGTCCGTCTTCACCGGTTCGTAGCTGCCCCAGAGAGTCGGTGCGGCCCGGACGGTCTCGCCCACGTGGCCCTTGTACGTGACCGATGCGGTGCGCGCGTGCGTGGTGTGCTGCACCGGGCCGCTGCACACGGTTTTGGTGCCGCCTTTCACCGACTCCTGGTGGCACTCGGCGAACCGGACCTCCACGGCGTTCCCCGACAGGTCCAGCGACGCGATGCTCATCGACACGGCCGCCGCCGTCGCCGTCACGCCCAGCAAGGTGAGCGCGGCATAGCCGACGACCGCGCGTCTCCGCCCCTTTGGCATGAATCAATCATGCACCTCCCCGTACGGGGATCGACCTCAGGTCGGCCGCCAGTACCCCAGCGCGTGCACCCGCTCCCGTCGTACGCCCAACTCCCTGCGCACGTACGACGACAGCCCCCGCGTCGTGGCCGTGTCGCAGGTGATCCAGACGTACGGGTCGGGGGTGTTCTTCAGGAGGTCGGGGAGTTCCGCGCGTACCCGTTCGGTGAGTTGGCCCCTGGGGAGGTGGCGGACCTCGTGCCGGGGCGGGTCCGTGCGGAAGGGCAGGCCCTCGGTGGCGTTCTCGAACCAGATCGTCGCCGGGGTCGCCGAACCGACCGCCCCCAACAGGGAGTTGATGGCGGGCAGCGACGCCGGGTCGCCGATCACGAAGAGGTGGGACGGGTCGGGGTCGGGGCGGTCGAAGCCCGTGCCCTGGATCGTCGCCTCGATGGTGTCGCCGGGCTTCGCGGCTCGCGCCCAGTCGCTCGCGCTGCCCTCGTGCAGGGCGAACTCGAGGCCGAACGTGCCGGCCGCCGGATCGGGGTCGACCAGGGTGTACGCCCGCTGGTGCGGCCGGCCGGCGTTGTCGAACCAGAGGCGGACCCACATCGTCGGGTGGACGCCGGTCGCCGCGAGCATGCCGCCGTCGGTGAGGCGGAGGCGGCGGTAGTGCGGGGTGACGTCCTCGGCTCTCGTCACGGTGAACTCGAAGTCCTTCGCGCGCAGCAGTCTGAGTACCGCGCCCTCCCAGCCGCGCCCCTGCACCATGGTCTCTTCACCCTTCGCGTACGCTTTCCCCGCAAGTAACTTAGGCAAGGCTAACCTAAACAACAGCCTCGAAACAGAGGGGTCACAGGGTGACGACCCAGATCTACCGCGACACCTGGGGCATCCCCCACCTGCGCGCCGACAGCGCCGACGAACTCGCCCGCGCCCAGGGCCGTGTCACCGCCCTCGACCGCGGCCGGCAGCTGGAGGTCGAACGGCATCGGGCGCAGGGCACCTCGGCCGCCTTCCTCGGTGTCACCGCCCTGCCCTGGGACCTCTTCGCCCGCCGCGTCCGCCTCGACGACACCGCGAGGCGTTGCTTCGCCGCCCTGGAGCGACGGGACCCGGAGACCGCGCGCTGGGTCCGGTCGTACGTCGACGGCGTCAACGAAGGACTGACCTCAAGCTCCGCCCCGGAGTTCGCCAAGTCCGGTCTCCTACCTGGCCGTTGGGAACCCTGGACCCCCCTCGGCGTCTGGCTCGCCACGCACATCCTCTTCGCCGGGTTCCCGGCCAAGTTGTGGCGCGAGGAGGCGATACGGCAGCTCGGGCCGGACGCCGTCGGGCTGTTCGCCGCCGACGGGCCCGGTACCTCCGGCAGCAACGGCTGGCTGGTCAGCGGCGAACGGACCACCACCGGAAAGGCGTTGCTCGCCGGAGACCCGCACCGCTTCATCGAGGACCCCGGCGTCTACCAGCAAGTCCACCTCTCCTGCCCGGAGTTCGACGTCGTCGGCCTCACCGTGCCCGGTGTCCCCGGCATCGCCCACTTCGGGCACACCGGCACGGTCGCCTGGGCCATCACCAACGCCATGGCCGACTACCAGGACCTGTACCGGGAACGGTTGCGCCGCACCGGCGCCGGTGTCGAAGCCCTTGGCCCCGACGGCAGTTGGCGGCGCGCGGTCCGGCACACGGAGCTGGTCGAGGTGGCCGGGGAGGAGCCCGTCGAGGTCGAGGTCATCGAGACCGAGCGCGGGCCGGTCGTCATCGGCGGGCCGGAGGGGCTCGACGGAGGCATCAGTGAGCCGGCCGGTGTCCCGCCCCTCGCCGTCAGCCTCCGCTACCCGCCCCGCGTCACCGAAGACCTCGGCTTCACCGCCCTGCTTCCCCTCCTCCGCGCGCGCCGAGTCGCCGACGTGGACCGGGCGTTCGACGACTGGGCCGAGCCCGTCAACGTCGTCCAGGCCGCCGACACCGAGGGCGGGCTGCTGCACCGGGTCGCGGGCCGGGTGCCCTTGCGCGCCGAGGCCAACCGCGTCCGGCTGGTGCCCGCCTGGGAGCCCGGTCACGAGTGGCACGGCTGGCACGAGATGCCCCGCGGAGAGCTGACGGACGACGGCATCGCCGTCATGGCCAACCAGCGCGGAACGGCCACCCCGCTCGGCGTCGAGTTCGCCCCGCCCCACCGCGCCGACCGCATCACCGAACTGCTTGCCGGGCGCGCGAGATGGTCCGCAGCCGACATGCCCGCGATCCACATGGACACCCGACTCGGCTCCGCCGCACCCCTGTTGGACCACCTCGCCGCCCTGACCGACCTCACCCCCGCCGCCTCCGCACTCCGCGAGCGGCTGCTGGCCTGGGACCGCCGCATGGACGCCGACAGCGCCGGCGCCGCCGCCTTCGCGGCCGTACGCGGCGCGGTCGTACGACGGCTCGCGGCGCACCCCGCGTTCGCCGCGCTGACCGAACCGCCCGCGTACCCGGAGGTGTTCCTGCCGTGGCTCGCGCTGCTGCCGCGTGTCGCCTTCGCGCTCGAACACCTGCTGCGGGCACGGGAGTTGTACGGCATCGACCGGACGGAGATCGTGCGGGCGGCCGTCGAAGAGGCCGCAGGCACCCCGGCCGGCGTGTGGGGCGACACCCACCGGCTGACTCCCTGGCGGGCGTTCCCCGGGACGCCGACTCCCGGTCCCGGCCTCTCCGGCGACCACGACTGTGTGCTCTGCACCTCCTCCGTGCCCGGCCTCACCGACCTGAGCGCGCGAGGCCCGGCGGCCCGCTTCGTGTGGGACCTGGCCCGGCGGGAGGACAGCCTGTGGGTGGTGCCGCTGGGGGCCTCGGGGGTGCCCGGTTCGCCGCACCACCAGGACCAACTGCCCATGTGGCTCAAGGGAGACATGGCGCCCGTGATCACCGACTTCACCCGCCTCGAACCGGAGACCACCGGCCCCTCCGCCCGCCGACCGGTCCACGAACAACACGTCGACGGCTTCGGCACCATCCGCGTCCTCCCCCTCGACCCGACCGCCGACGCGGAGACCGTCCACCGCTGGGTCAGCGAGCAACGGGCCGCGTTCTGGGGTATGAACGGCCTCACGCGAGCCCAAGTCACCGAGATCTACGCCCACATGGAGACCCTCGACACCCACCACGCCCACCTGGTCGTCAGGGACGACGAACCGGTCGGGCTCCTCCAGACCTACGACCCCGCCGCCGACCGCGTCGGCGACTGCTACGCCGTAGAACCGGGAGACATCGGCATCCACCTCCTTCTCGCCCCCGCCGGACCGGACGGCGACCGGCCCGGCTGGTCGGCGGCGGTGATGGGGGTCCTCGCGTCGTACGTCCTGCTCGGGCTGGACCGGTGCCGGGTCGTGGTCGATCCGGACGTACGGAACGAGAAGGCGATCGCGCGGTTCCTGCGGCAGGGGTTCGTGGCGGGGCCGGAGGTCGTGCTGCCGGAGATCGACATCCCGGATGTGTTCCTGCCCGAAAAGCGCGCTCAACTGGCGTTTCTCCCTCGCGAGGTGGCCTTCCCGTAGCCTGCCGGGGTGACCGGAGTGCCCCGAGACGACCTGACCCCGGACGACCTCGTCGCCCACTACGACCTGGAGCCGATCCCCCGCGAGGGCGGTCTGTTCCGGCGGACCTGGGCGGGTCCGGCGCGCCCGGACGGCCGCCCGGAGGGCACGGCGATCGTCGCCCTGCTGAAAGCGCCCGACTACTCCGCGCTGCACCGCCTGCCCAGCGACGAGGTCTGGCACTTCTACCTCGGCGACCCGCTCGAACTCCTCCTCCTCGCCCCCGACGGCAGCACGCGCACGGCGGTCCTCGGCCCGGACGTACGACACGGCCAGCACCCCCAGTTCACCGTGCCCGGCTCCACCTGGATGGGGGCGCGGGTGGTGGCGGGCGGCGCGTGGACGTTCTTCGGCTGCACGATGGCACCCGGGTTCACCTACGAGGGCTACGAGCACGGCGAGGCAGGCGAGTTGACCGCCCGCTACCCCTCCGAGGCCGCCCGCATCACCGGGCTGTGCCGCCCGTGAGCCGCCTGCTGGAAGGGCAGTTCGCCCTGGTCACGGGCGCGAGCGGCGGTATCGGCCGGGGCATCGCGCTGCGGTTCGCCGAGGAGGGGGCGGCGGGGATCGCGGTCCACTGTCGTACGGCGGTGGCGGCGGCCGGTGAAGTCGCGGCGCGGGTGCGGGAGTCGGGCGCCCGTTCCGTCGTACTGCAAGCCGATCTGACCGACGAGGACGCCTGCCGGGGACTGGTCCGCGAGGCGGCCGAATGGGGTGGCGGACGGCTGACCGCGCTGGTCAACAACGCGGGAGTACAGCCGACGCAGCCCCTGGACGGGATGACGGCGGCGGACTGGCGGGCGGTCGTCGACACCAACCTCACCAGCGTCTTCGCGTGCACCCAGGCGGCGGCCGAGGTCATGAGGCAACAGGGCGGCGGCACGGTCACGCACATCGCGTCGATCGAGGCGAGCGCCCCGGCCGCGCTGCACGCGCACTACTCCGCGTCCAAGGCGGCCGTCGTCATGCACGCGCGGTCGGCGGCCCTGGAGTACGGCCCGTACGGCATCCGCGTCAACACGGTCTCGCCCGGTCTGATCGACCGGGAGGGGCTGGCGGAGGCCTGGCCGGACGGTGTGCGCAGATGGCGGGAGGCGGCACCGACGGGCCGGCTGGGCCGCCCGCAGGACGTGGGTGACGCGTGCGTGTTCCTGGCTTCGCGCCTCGCCTCCTGGGTCACCGGGCACGACCTGGTCGTCGACGGCGGCGTGACGGCGCGGCCGACATGGTGAGCGGGACGTGCGCCTCCTCCGTACATAACCGGAGGCCCACGCACCTGACCGTGGGCCGGAACGTCCGAAGACGGAGATGTGACGTGCGCCGACGACGGAACGAGGAACAGGGTCTTGGACACGACGGAGGCGGCGGGGGCGCCGGAGGCAACGGGCGCAACGGGCGTGGCCGACTCGCTGGCCGGCGAAGAGTTCAAGGGCTGGTGCTGCTGGGCACCGTGCTGGTCCTGCTCCTCCTCGGCAGCGCGGGCACCGCGTCCGCGCACGCCGCCCTCGAATCCACCGACCCCGCCGACGGAAGCGTCGTCAAGTCCGCCCCCCGCACCCTCACCCTGACCTTCTCCGAGTCGGTCGCCCTGCTCGACGACTCCTTCCGCGTCTACGACCCCGACAACCGGCGGGTGAAGACGAGTTCGGCGCACCACGCGAAGGACGCGGGCGACACGGCGAGCGTCACCCTCCCGGCCAAGCTCGGCACCGGCACCTTCACGGTCGCCTGGCGCGTGGTCTCGGCCGACAGCCACCCGGTCTCGGGCGCCTTCACCTTCTCCATCGGCAAACCCTCCGCGACCACCGCGATCAGCACGGCCCCGACCGAGGAGCCGCTGACGGGCAGCCTGTACGACATAGCCCGCTACTTCGCGTACATCGCCGCGGCCCTCCTCATCGGTACGGCCGCCTTCGTCGTCCTGTGCCGCCCCCCGGACCCGTCGGTCCTCAACAAGCCGATCCGGATGGGCTGGTGGACCCTGCTGGCGGCGACCCTGGCCCTGCTCGTCCTCCGCGCCCCCTACGAGGCGGGCACCGGCCTCGCCACGGCCTTCGAACCCTCCGCCCTCCCCAAGACCCTGACGAGCCGCCCCGGCCAGGCACTCGCGGCCCGCCTGCTCCTCCTCGCCGCGACAGCCTTCTTCCTCCTACGACTTCGGGGGCGGGAGCGATACGGCCGGGTGGCCCTGGGGACGGGTGCCGCCCTGGCGATCGGACTGGCGCTGACCTGGGCCTCGGCGGAACACGCGTCCGCCGGGATCCAGGTGCCGGTGGCGATGACCTCGGCGGTACTGCACCTGCTCGCGATGTCGGTGTGGCTGGGCGGCCTGACGGCCCTCCTCACCGTCCTCTACCGCTCACCCCGCCTCGACGCGGCCCCGGTGGCCCGCTTCTCCCGCCTCGCCTTCGCCTCCGTGACCGTGCTCGTCGTCACCGGCGTCTACCAGTCCTGGCGCGGCCTCGGCTCCTGGAACGCCCTGACCGGCACGTCGTACGGCCGCATCCTGCTCGTGAAACTCGTCGCGGTGGTGCTGCTGCTCGTGGTGGCGGGGTGGTCGCGGCAGTGGACGGGACGGCTGGTCGAGTCGGAAGTACGGTTCCCGGTACCGGAGTTGGTGCGGACGGGGGCGACGGGCTCCACCGCCGAGAGTGATGGCGACGGCGACCGGGCCGCTGACGGCGAGGGCCCCCCGAACCCCGGTGACGATTCCAAGGACGAGTACCAGGACCAGGGCAAGGACCGTTACCGCCGCGGTCTGCGTCTCTCCGTGCTCTTCGAAGTCGGCGTCGGTGTCGTGGTGTTGGTGATCACCACCCTGTTGACCAACACCCTCCCGGGCCGCGCGGCGGCGGACGCGGAACGGACGGCGACATCGGCCGGCATCCCGGCGGCATCCGTCACCATGGTCCCCTTCAAGGTCGGCAACGCGGGCGGCAAGGTCCAGATCACCCTCGACCCCGGACGCGTCGGCGAGAACTCGGTCGAGGCGGTCGTCTACGGCCCCGACGGCGGCTTCGCCACCGTCCCCGAACTCCGTCTCTCCTTCACCCTCCCCGCCCAGAAGATCGGCCCCCTCGACGCCAAGGTCAAGGACGAGGGCGGTTATTGGGGGACCAACACCCTCAACCTGCCGATCGCCGGGACCTGGACGATGAAGGTCACGGTCAGGACGACGGACGTGGATCAGGTGAGCGTGTCCCGGAAGGTGCGGATCGTGCGGTAGGCGTCCCGTACACCGCAGGTCATGCCGGGTCCGCGACGAGCCGGTGACGCTCCACCCAGGCCGATATCGCCCCCGCGATCACCTCCGGCCGGTCCTCCGGCGTGTGGTGCCCGGCGACCGTGTCCGCGTGCTCGATCTCCAGCGCGGCGATGTTGTCCGCGCACCAGGAGACGACCTCCTCGTGCGTCATCGCCCCCGGCCCGGGCGCGAACGTGAGCAGCAGCTTCGGCACGTCCGGGCTGGACTTGAGCCAGTGGTCGTACGCCTCGATCCTGGTGACGACGTCGGCCGGCTCGCCGCCCAGCGGCATCGAGCGGGCCCAGCGCAGGAGGGGGCGGCGGCTCTCCGGGGTCGGGTACGGCTCGCGGTAGGCGGTGAGGTCGGCCGGGGTGAGGGGGGTCGCGGAGGCGGCGGGGAGTGCCTGTTCGATGAAGGCGTTCTCGTCGAGGATCATGGCCTCGCCGACGACTGCCGTCTTGATCGCCCGGAACAGCTCACGGCCCCCTTCCGGGAACTCCTCCCAGGTCATCGGCTTGACGATGGTCTCCATGAACGCGATGCCCCGCACCCGGTCCGGATGGCGCGCGGCCCAGTCGAAGGCCAGGGCGCCGCCCCAGTCGTGCCCGACCAGCACCGCGTCCCGCAGCCCGAGCGCGTCGAACCAGGCGTCCAGATAACGGGCCTGGTCGGCGAAGCTGTACGCGATGTCCGGCTTGCCCGACGCGCCCATGCCGATCAGGTCGGGGGCCAGCAGGCGCCCGGACGTCACGCGCGGCAGGACGTTCCGCCACAGGTACGACGAGGTCGGGTTGCCGTGCAGGAAGACGATCGGTGCTCCGGTGCCCGACTCCCGGTGGGACATGGTCGAGTCGAGGACCCGGGTGACATGCGAGGCCGTCACCGGAAGGCCGCCGCGTTGCGCTCCGCCCAGGACGCGAACATGCCCGGTGCGCGGCCCAGCACCCGCTCCACATCCGGGCTCACCCGCCGCTCCTCCTCGGTCGGTGCGCCCAGGATCGCCAGCGTGCCCTCGACCAGGGGCAGCGGCATGAACCGGGACATCAGCTCGTACGCCTCCGCCCGCGACTGCTCCGTGAAGGTCACCGGCTCGCCCAGTGCCGCCGCTATCGCCGCCGCCCGCGCACGAGGTGTCGTAGGCGCCGGACCGGTCAGGGTGTAGGTCGCCCCCGCGTGCGTGTCCTCGCGCAGAACGGCCGCCGCGACCGCCGCCACGTCGTCGGGGTCCACGAACGGCAGGCCCACGTCACCGAAGGGTGCCGCCGCCGACCGCTCCGCGCGGATCGACTCGGCCCAGGCGAACGCGTTGCTGGCCAGCCCGCCCGGCCGCAGGATCGTCCAGTCCAGCCCCGACTCCCGTACGGCCGCCTCGAATTGACGCGGTTGCGCGTATATCGAGGGCCGGGTCCCCGCCCCCTGCGAGGACACCAGCACCACCTTGCGGACACCGGCCGCCTTGGCGACGTCCAGGACGTCGTACGGCCGCTCGCCCGCCACCAGCAGGAACAGCGCCTCGGCGCCCTCGAACACACCCCGCAGGCCGTCCGGTTCGGCCAGGTCGCCGACCACTGTCCCCGGTCCGCCGATGTTCCGGGCCACGGACTTCACCTCGACCCGGTCCTCCGTGAGGATCCGCACCAGCGCCCGACCCACGTTCCCGGTCGCACCCGTCACCACGATCATCTCGCTACCCCCGTCGTCGTACGTGCAAGCAAGTGAGTTAGTTGGCTGACTAACTCCGTCGGGAGTGACGCTAGCACGATCACCCCGCCCGTTGTCTATAGTTAGTCAGGTGACTGACTCAAAAGATTCGCGGCCCGACAGGACCGGCGAGACTGACAGGACCGACAGGACCGACCGTCCCCCCACCGTCGGCAAGCGGCAGCGGCTGACCACGGCCACCGCCCGGGTCCTGCACGAGCAGGGCGTGGAGCGCACGACCATCGCCGACATCGCCCGCGCCGCCGACGTCCCGACGGGCAACGTCTACTACTACTTCAAGACCAAGGACGAGCTGATCGAGGCGGCCCTCTCCGAGCACACCGGCAACCTGGAGACCCTGACCGCACAGCTCGACCGGCTCCCCGACCCGCGCGAACGCCTCAAGGCCCTCATCGGCGGCTGGGTCGACCAGAAGGACCTCGCGGCCCGCCACGGCTGCCCCATGGGCACCCTCGCCGTAGAGCTGGACAAGCGGTACGACGGTGGGCTCGATCTCGCCGCGGGGCAGGTCATACGGCGGTTGGTGGACTGGGTGGAGCAGCAGTACCGGCTGCTCGGCGCGGCCGATCCCGAGGGGCTCGCGCTGACCCTCGTCGCCGCCTACCAGGGCATGTCGCTGCTCTCCAACGCCCTGCGCGACCCGGAGATCATGACCCGCGAAGGGGCCCGGCTCACAAGGGAGTTGGACGCCCTGGTCGCGGCCTGAGCAACTCCTACCGCTGTCCCCGGATCCGCTGCGCGACCTCGCTGTTCTCCGTCTCCCACCAGGGGCGGACGAGTTCCGGCCCCTCCGGCGATGCCACGGCCTCCACCGGCGTGACCCGCTCCAGTTCCGTGTCCAGCCGCCGGTCCAGCGCGACCGTCTCCACCCGCTCCGTACGGGCCCACTGGACCAGGATCGCGAGCAGGAAGGGCACGGCGACCAGCTCGGCGATGCCGACCATGGCACCGCCGCCGAGCTGCTGGTCGTGCTGGACGTCCGGGGCCCAGGACGGGGCGTGGGCGAGGTACCAGGAGCCGGCGATCAGCGTGCCGTGGGTCATCACCACGATGCCCGGTACCGCGTCGATGATCCCGTCGACGAACACCAGGCCCGCGCGCACGGGGTGGGTGCACCAGGCCGGCAGCGCCTCCTCGCGGGTGAGCACCGGGAGCACGAACAGGCTCCCGGCGAGCAGCAGTTGGAGGTACATGAGCTGGTGCAGCCAGTCGTCGGCCAACGCCGTCTCGAAGTACGGCGTGAAGTAGATCGTCAGTTCCGTGGTCAGGACCAGGGCCGTGCTGACCAGGGGGAAGGTGAGGAGTCGGAGCAAGCGGCCCGTCAGGGCTCCCTGTGCGCGCGCCGCCGCGCGTTCCGGCAGGGCGCGCAGGGCCAGCCGTAGCGGATCGCCCAGGGCCAGGCCGAGGGGGGCGATCAGGTCGAGGAGGACGTTCTGGACGGCGGCCGGCCAGAACAGCACGCGGTCGTACACGGCCAGCGCCGACATCGTGGCGACGACGAGCGTGCCGAGCCCGAGCACCGCGAACGCGGCGGTCCGCGCCACCGGCCAGGCCTCGCCCCGGCGGCGCAGCCGCAGCACGCCCCAGCCGTACAGGCCGCCGAGGAGGACGACGACCAGCAGCGCGGGGACGTCCGCCTGCCAGGAGGAGAACAGCCGTCCCACGGTGAGCTGCGGCGGGGTCTCCATCGCGATCTACCTCCACGGCCGGTCGACCGGTTCCGCCGGTTCTGTCGGATCTGCCGCAGCACTCTATGCCGCCGAGTGCCGCGGCCGGGACCCGCCCCCGTGACCGCCCCTGTGACCGAGTGGGCCTACAACGACTGGCGCATGATCCAGTCCCGGATCCCGGGGATCGTGTACGCGACCTGCCAGGTGGCCATGTGCGCACTGGTCGTCGAGCCCGTCGGTACGACCGTGCCGGTCTCGAACGCGGCGAAGTTCACCGGCGTCCGCCCGGCCTTCATGCTGCGCACGTCCGCCGCGAACTCGGCGGCGGTCGACCGCCCGTCCCACAGCGCGGTACTGACCTGCGTGCCCTGCTCCTGGATGACCGCGGTGATGGCCTGCTCACCGGGGTAGGCCTTGGTGTCGTCGGCGGAGACCAGGATCCACAGGTCCTTCTTCGCCAGCGGCGCGGCCTGCGCCTCGGGCCACTGCCCGGCGACGACGAACGCCGCCGCGAACAGGTCCGGGTACTTGATGTTCAGGCCGAGCGACATCATCGCGCCCATCGACTGACCCGTCGTATAACGGCGGTCGCGGTCGATGCTGTACTGCCGCGTCACGGAGTCGACGAGGTTGGCGGTGGCGTCGAACAGAGTCGACGGCAGGTAGTCGTCGTCGATCACCACGGCGCCGTACTCGGGCGCGAGCACGAACGCCTCGTGCCGGGCCTGGTCCTCCGGGCTCGCCCAGCACACCGCGCCGAGCCCCTGCACCAGGGGACCCTGGGTCGCCACGTTCACCACGCTCGCGTCGTGCATGAACAGCACCAGCGGATAGCTCTTGCGCGGGTCGTAGTGCTCGGGCACGAACAGGTTGTAGTCCAGGGTCCGGCCGGTCGCCGGGTCGGCGAAGGTGAACTGTTGGAAGTCGTCCACGATCAGGTTCTTCACGGCGTCGGTGGTCAGCGCCGCGGTGCTCGCGGGGTACCGCGTGCCGTGGGCCGTGGTGACCGGGCCGGCCTGGGTGAGCGTCGCCTTCGCGGCGACGATCGTGCCGCCGGGGGTGGTGTCGCCGACCTTCGGGCCGCCCGCTCCGACCCCGCCGCCGGTGGGCGGGGTCCCGCCGCCCTGCTGGGTCACCCACAGGGCCGCCGCCGTGTCGTCGGGGGACAGCTCGACGATGACGTAACGGCCGTAGCGCGCCCGCTCGTCGAGGTCGGCGGTGCGGTTCGTGTAGACCTTGGTCACGGTGCGGTCGGTGACCGTGAACGTCGAGGTCGACAGGGTCCGGCCGTCGATCTCCCGGTCGTACTCGACCGCCACGGCGACGAGCTTCTGCCCGGCTCCGAAGACCTGGGTGATGGCGGTGAGGCCCTTCACATGGTCGCCGTCCGCATGTGTCGCGCCCGTCCCGCTCGCCTCCCGCGCCGAACTGGGGGTCGCGCTCCCGAACACCGCCAGGGCCCCCGCCGTCGCGGTCGCGGTACCGGCCATGAACCTACGCCTGTCCATGAAGGTGAGCTCCTTCGATCGAGGTTGTCAGGGCTGCCGGGCGCCACTGTCCTGCCTCAATCTGTGCGGCGACACGAGATGAGGAGACCCTTTTCCACAGGGGACGCAGAGGTCCCCTGGTCGTCCGCATGAATGCGCGTTCTGCAAACTTAGATAACGCGAGATAATGCGCCGTAATGGGCGGCTGAAATTCGACGGATGGATTTCGCCGAATTCGGGGCCGAATTTCTACGACGGTGCCCGCAGCGCCTCCACCGGCTCCATACGTGCGGCCCGCAGCGAGGGATAGAGCCCCGCGAGGAGTCCCACCAGCGCGCCGGCGAGCGGGGCGCCGAGCGCGAGCCGCAGATCGAGCACCGGCGTCCACTCCTTGGCCACGGCGACACACACCACGACCGCGATGCCCAGGGCCGCGCCGACAACTCCCCCCAGCAGCCCGATGGTTGTCGACTCCAGCAGGAACTGTCCGGCCACCTGCCGGCGTGACGCGCCCAGGGACCGCCGTAGCCCGATCTCGCCGACCCGTTCCATCACCGTCACCAGGGTCACGTTGGCGATGCCGATCGCGCCGACCACGAGCGAGACCAGCCCGAGGACGAGGAAGAGGCTGTTCGTGTCGTTCTGGACGTCGGCGCGGGCTTTGGACAGGTCGGGCGGTGCCTCGACGGAGAGCGAGTCCTGGTGCCCGGGCGCCAGCGCGACCGGCGCCTGCCGGGCCACCTGCTTCGCCGCGCCCAGCGCGGTGTCGACCAGGACGCGGGTGACGTTCCGCAGCCCGATGCGGTCGGCCGCGGTGGTGGGCGGCACGATCACGGCGGTGGACAGCCGCGCCTCGCGCCGGATCCCGCCGAGAATGCCGATGACGGTGTACGACTGCCCCCGGAAGAAGACCGCGGGCGCGTCCTCCACCCGCTTGATGCCGAGCAGCCGCGCCGCCTGGTCGCCGAGCACCACCACGTGGTCGCGCCGGTCGATGTCCCCGGCGTCGTAGAACCGTCCCGCGGTCATCCCGCCGTGCACGGTCGCGGGCAGGTCGGCCGAGGCGGCGACCACCGCGAGGGTCTGTCCGGACAGGTCGCCGGGCGCGGTCACGTCGTCGGCCCGCACAAGCACGCTGTCCGTCGCGTCCGAGTCGGCGAGCGCCGCCACCGACTCCACCCCCGCCAGCCGTCCTACGGCATCGGTCCCCGACCAGGCCACCAAGGGCGGCGCGTCCTCCTCACCGGGCAGCGGCTTCGGCACCGTCACGGTCACCGAGGTCGCGGTGAGCGCGTCGAAACGGCCGACGATCTGGTTGCCCGCGGTGGACGCCACCCCGATGGTGATGACGAGCGTGGTGATCCCGAGGACCGTGCCGAGCGTGGTCAGCGCGGACCGCACCGGCCGGGCGAGCACCCCGGCGAGGGCCTCCGTCCACAGGTCCCGGGGGTCCATCCAGGGCCGCTCGACCTTGGTGCCCGTGGCGGCCGTCACCCGGCCTCCTCGGCCAGGCGCCCGTCGGTGATCCGCACCCGGCGCCCCGCCCGCCGGCTGACCGCCTCGTCGTGGGTGATCACGACCAGGGTCATGCCCTGCGCGCACAGTTCGTCGAAGAGGTGCAGCACGGACCGGGTGTTCTCGGTGTCCAGGTTGCCGGTCGGCTCGTCGCAGAGCAGCAGCGCCGGGTCGCTGAGCAACGCCCGTGCGATGGCGGCCCGTTGCCGCTCACCGCCGGACAGCCGGTCGGGCCTGAACCCCACCCGGTGCCCCAACCCCACCTGTTCCAGGGCCTGATGGGCCCGCTCGAGCCGACCACCGCGACCGCGTTCGGGGCGCGGTCTGCGGTACGCCTCGGCCAGCATGACGTTCTCGTCGACCGTCCGGTACGGCAGCAGATGGAAGGACTGGAACACGAACCCGATCCGGCTCCCGCGCAGCGAGGTCCGCTCCAGGTCGCCGAGCCCGGTGGTCTCCACCCCGTCCAGCAGATACGACCCCGCCGTGGGCCGGTCCAGCAGCCCGAGCGTGTTGAGCAGCGTCGACTTCCCCGAGCCGGACGGCCCGACGACGGCCAGGTGCTCGCCGCGCCGTACGGTCAAGTGCACGTCGCGCAGGGCGTGTACGGGAGGTTCGGAGGGGAAGGTCCGCTCCACGCCGGTGAGTTGGATGACGGTGTCGGTGTCCACGACGGTGCCGGTCACTCGCCCACCACCACCCTCTCGCCCGCCGTCAACGTGCCCTCGGCGGGCTTGACTTCGACGATCCCGGCGGCGGAGAGCCCGACGGTGACATGGACGTCGGTCACGGTGTCGCCGTGGGCGACCTGGACCCGGGCCCGCCCGTCGGACGAGGTGTGGATCGCGGCCATCGGCACGGTCAGCACCTTGCCGTCCGAGGCCCCGACCTCGATGGTCACCTTCACGGCGGCCTCGGCCTCACCGGCGAGCGGACCGGGGTCCGGGACGGTGATGCGCACCTGGACGGCGGCGGTGGAGTCGGAGGTGGTGGCGTCGGAGGTGGAGCTGGTGCCGTCGGTGGTGGCGGGGCCCGTGGCGGAGGAGTCCGTGGCGGAGGAGTCCGTGGCCGACTGGGAACCGGACTCCTCTCCTACGACCTCCACCGTGCCGGTCGCCGACTTGCCGTCCGCCGTGGTGAGTCGGGCGGTCATCCCGTGCCGCAGGAGTCGCGCGTCCGTGCCGGGGACGGCGGCCTGCACCACCACGTCGGAGCTGGTCACCGTGCCGATCTGGCCGGACGGGGTGTCGCCCGTCTTCACGCTCACCTTGTCCAGCCGCGCGGGCAGCGTCGGCAGGAAGACGACCTCGCCGGCCGGGACCTTCGTACCGTAGGCGGCCTTGAAACCGCTGAGCGCGTCGTTCGCCAGATCCAACGCCTTCCGGGCGGACTTGACCTGGATCTCGTGGATCTGCTGCTCGGTGCCGGACTGGGGACCGGGGGAGGCGGAACCGGTGCTGGGGGAAGTGCTGTTGGTCGTCAGCAGCGCCTCCTGCGCGGCGGAGACGGCCTGTTCGAGGACGCCGAGCTGCTGCTGATCGGCGGGGCTCGGCTCCTGGGCGTCGTACCCCTTGCTCCGGTACCAGTCGGAGACGGCGGTGGCGGTGCCCTGTCCGTACGTCCCACTGATCGCGCCGGGGGCGAACCCCAGCCGCGTCAGGGCCTTCTGAAGCTGTGTCACATCGTCGCCCGAACTGCCGGGCCCCAGCGCGCGGTACATCGGCACGGAACCGCCGAGCGCGAACACGGGACGGCCGTTGACCGTCATCAGTACGTCGCCCTCCTTGATCTTCGTCCCGGCGACCGGCGCCTTGGTGACCCGCTGCTCGGCGCCCTCGCCGTCCGTACCGGTGGACGCCCCGGTGCCGACCGGCCCGGCCGGCGACAGGGGCCGCGGCGAGGCGAACTCGACCGACCCGGTCGCCACCACACTCGCGGTGAGCGACTGCCGCACGACCGCCACCGTCACCGGACCGGCCTTCGGCGCCGTGTGCGCGGCGGCGGCATCGGCGGGCGACTGCACCTGCGTACCGGCGAACCACCCACCCGCCCCCACCAGCACGACCACCGAGACAACAACCCCAAGTCGCCTACGACCGCTGCCGATTCGCCGTGTTCCCGCTTCCTCCGGGTGGCTCATCCGTTCTCCCCGTAGTAGGGCTTGGCCTTCTCCTTGGGGAAGTACGCGGCGCGGAACTTCTTGCCGCACTCCAGGTCCTTGAGGGCGACGTCGATGTCCTTGTCGAGGAGCGGCAGCGCCTTGTCCTTGCTCAACGACATGAAGTTCTCCGGCAGTTGGCGGGAGATGTCGAGGCGGACCATGGAGACCATGCCGGTCGGCTGGGTGGTGGAGACGGTGATGCCCTGACCGGTCAGACAGCTCGCGAACTGCTGGGCGAGCTGGACGAGTTGGGGGTCGCCGTTGAGCGCGAGACCGTTGGCGTGGTTCTGGTCGTCGCGGGCCTGCTCCGCGTCCTTCTCGGCCGCCGCGCTGAGCGCCGGCCCGTGCGCCGCGGCACGTCCCACCTCCGAGCAGCCGCCGATCTTCTCCTCGGCCTTGGACTTGGCCGGGGGACCGGTCAGCGCGGTGTCGTACGCCTTCTTCTGGGCGTCGGTCAGACCGTCCTCGTCATGGTCCGTGGGCGTGGTCCGCTCGGTCGTCGCGGCCTTGCTGAACGGGACGTCGGCGTCGTTCGGGTAGACGGCGCCGGCGTAGTACCCGAAGCCGTACTTCTGCCGGAACTGCTTCGCCCGCGCGTAGTCCTCCCCGTCGACCGCGGCGAGCGGGTCGGCCGCGGCGGAGGTCCGCACGTGCGGGGTGTAGGCGAAGCCCTGCTTCTTCATGCAGACCGCGATGGCGTTCTCCTGGATGTACTCCTGTTTCGTCGCTTCGTCGACGCCGTCCGGGACGGTGAGTTGGACGGCTCCGTCTGCGGTGGTCGTGGTGGTGGCGGCGCTCGATCCGCCTGAACTGCCGTTCGTGGCTGCCGAGTTGCCGCTTTCTCCGCCGCAGGCGGCGAGCAAGGGGAGCAGGCCGATGGCCAGGACGGTGACCAGTGGGCCGCGTAGGTGGGGCCTGCTGGTTCCGGGCCCGCTGATTTCGGGCCCGCTGATTTCGGGCAGGCCGAATTTAGGCATGCTCATGCCATGATCTCCTTCGAGGTTGATCAGGATGTGTGCCGGGGGTACGTCACCTCAGCCGCCGGTCTCCTTGACGGCGTCGAAGATGCGCGGGTCGGTGGCCAGTTGGAGGAGCGGGCCCGTTCGCGGACTGCCGCTGTTCCTGGCGCTGACGCTGTCGGTGGGCGCCGCGTCGAGCGACCCCGCGATCACCGTCACCGTCCACCCGCCCGGGGTCAGATAGGAGAGACCGGTGGACCAGATCGAACCGGGCCCGGTGGTGCGCGGCGCGGACTCCGGCGCACCCGTCACGAAGTAGTTCAGCAGGCTGCCCGAACCGTGCCTGATCAGGGTGCACCTGGTGATCAGCCCGTTCCACGGGGAGCCGAGCACCCGTCCGCCGAGGTCTAGGCAGGCCTGGGTGAGGTGGACGTACGAGGGGTCGACGGCGGTCCGACTGACGCCCACGTAAAGGTCGTTCACGCTGCCGTCGGCGCTGGTGAGCTTGAAGTACCGCCCGGGGCGCAGGGGTTGGCGCGGATTCTCGGCCTCGATCCGCGTGCTGCCGCCGGCCGGGAGGATCGACCGGAGCAGCTCCAGGGACGGATACCAGACCGTCGACTGCCCGGCGGGCAGCGTCGGCGTACGCTCCGGCCGGGGTGCGAGCAGCGCGTGCCCGCCGACCGCGAGCACCCCCGCCATGACGGCGGCGCTCAGGGCCGCCCCGGCCCGTCGCCGCCGCCGCATCCGCGTGCCGCGCACGACCGCGCCCGGCACGAGGTCCGGCATGGGCGGTTCGGCGCCGGAACCGAGCCCTTCCAGGGCGCCGGCCAGGGCGGACTCGTACAGGTACTGGTCCGTGAACTCGGCACCGTCCTTGCCGCGCATGCTCACCACTCCGCCCGCAGATAGCCAGTGCCAGTGCCAGTGCCAGTGCCAGTGCCAGTGCCAGTGCCGGTGCCTGTGCCTGTGCCAGTTCCCGTGCCAGTTCCCGTACTTCCCGGTCCGAGGTCTTTGCCCAGGTGCTTGCCGAAGTCTCTGCCGAGGTCTTTGTCGGAGTCGGCGAGGATGCGCCGCAGGGTGCCCAGTCCCCGGGAGGTCTGGCTCTTCACCGTGCCGACGCTGCACCCCAGGGCCGCCGCCGTGGCCTCCACGCTCTGGTCCTCCCAGAACCGCAGCACCAGCACCGCCCGCCCACGCGGCGGCAATTGGCGCAGCGCGTCCAGCAGGGTCAGCCGTAGATCCGGATCGGAGGCCGGGGCCGCCGTCTCCTCCTGGTGCACCCCCGTCCGCTCCCACCAGCGCCGACGCCGGGTCTCGTCGATGAACGTCCGGTACAGCACGCGACGTGCGTACCCGTCCGGCGACTCCAACTGCCGTACCCGACGCCACACCGCGTACAGCTTCGCCAGCGCCGTCTGTGTCAGGTCCTCGGCCAAGTGCCAGTCCCCGCACAGCAGATGGGCCGTACGCCGCAGATGCGCCTGCCGACTGCGCGCGAAGTCGTCGAAGTCGAGCACGACGTCGACGACGTCACCGCCACCCGGCACCGGCGCCGTGCGCGGTGAGGAGTACTTCATGCCCATGGAACGGGCGTACGGGCCAAGGAGGTTGTCACGTCCCGAGAATTTCTTTTCACGACAGTCGCCGTCACAGCAACAATGGCGACAATGAACGACCGCACCGGACAAGCGGAACAGCCGGACAGCGGGACAGCACGACTGGCAGGACTGGCACGACAACGGGGGTGCAGTGATGAACAGTTCGCCGAGACCGCGCTTCAGACCGACAGTGTGGCAACGGCTGGGTCCCGTGATCCCCATGGCCGTCGTCGGCGCGGGCCTCCTTGTCACGTCCCTGACCGGGCCACCGCCCCCGGACGCGCTGACCGCCTCTCTGACCATCTGCTTCGGCCTGCTGGTCCTGGGCATCCTGCTCCCCGCCTACTTCGGTGTCACCCTCACGGAGTCCGCGGCCGTGGTCCGCAACCTGCGCCGCCGAACCATCCCCTGGGCCGACATCCAGTCCATCCAGATCGAATCCATCGTGGGCACCAGAACGGTCGTCCTCCACGAGGCGAACGGCCGCCGCACCCGCCTACGGGCACCCAGCACCGGTTTCCTCGCCTGGGACCGCCGCTTCGAGGAGAAGTTCCACGTCATAGGCCAGTGGTGGCTGACCCACCGAGGCCCCGACTGGACCCCGATCCCACCCCCAGGGACCTGGTGGAACACCCCACCGAACACCCCACCGAACCCGGTGCGGGACCCGGCACGGGATCCGTTCGCCGCTCCCGAGTAGCCGAGGAGGAGCGCCATGACACTCACCCGCAGGGGATCCCGGCACATCGTCGTCGACGGCACGACCTACCGATGGCGCCTGCGCCGCAGGCCGACGTACGCCCAGGCACTGGCCTGGACACCGTGCACCTTCGCGGTCGAGCACGCGGACGGAGGCGGTACGACACTCGTGGTCACCACGGCCCACGCCCACCCGAGCAACTGGCTGGGCCGCGAGTCCAGGCCCGTACTACCGTCCGCCGTCACCCAAGCCATCGAACAGGCCCTACGCGAAGGCTGGACCCCGACGTCCCCCGGCTCTCCGTTCCACCTGGACTTCTCCAACGGCTTCACGCCTCACCCCTGAACGAGGCAATGAGAAGGCGGTGGAACCGGAGAGGACGATTCCTGCTGTGGACGATGCACGAGACGGTGTCATGGGCGTGTGGCGGGTCAGCCGGGCCGGCCGACTAGGGGGCTACCTGCTGATCGTCGGCCCGGCGTGCGGTGCGCTGTCCACCTGGTGGGGCGTTCTCTCCCACCCGGACCTACAGAACGCGGACTCCGCCGGAGTGGCGACGGCCGTCGCCCTGGGGTTCGCATTCTTCGCCTGGTGGATATTGCTCCGCGTACGGCTGGAACTCACGACGGACACGATCGTCATGGTGAACCCCTGGGGCACCCAACGACTGCCGTGGTCACGCGTCAGCGCGGTGAGCCTCGGCAATTGGGGCGCCCAGTTCCACACCACGGACGGTTTCACGTACACGGCCTACGCCCTGAGCGATCTGGCGGGCGGCACTCGCCAGGACGAGCGGTTCACGGATGTACGGCGGATCACAGAGACCCGCCTCCGACTCCGCGACGGACGACCGCGCCCGTGACCGCGTCCGACAACGTCCTCTCCGACGGATGCACGATCGCCGGCCACGCCCCCTCACCACCGAGCAATCACCGCGGGAGGTCCACGACTCGACCACCTACCCAACACACGGTGGCCGACCGGGACTTCGGCGCCCGCAACCCGAGTACCCGCGCGATCAGCGCTTCTTGGTCTTCTTCTTTTGCGGTGGGGTCCACGCACCTCGGTGCAACTGGCAGCGGGAGTAGCCGATCATCGCCGGCTTCTGGCACCGCTTACCGGTCTTGGTGTCGGTCGACCCGCACTTGACCTGTTTACCCATGGGTCCTCCCCTGTCCAGCCGCAGGTGTGCCCTCTCGAACCCATCGTCACCGGACAGGGGAGCGCGTCACTACGCACAGCCACATTCGGCTGATTAGCTCCCTATTACGCCTGAATCATGAAATCGAACGCGCAGTAGGGCACAGTGCGTACGCAGACTTCACTGATCGCGGATCGTCGGTCCGGACCTCGTACAGCGCAGCAACCACGGTGTGGGCCGTCCCGGAGCCATTCGCATCGTGCGCGATCCAATCTCTTTCGGAGTTCGACGGCCTGCGGATGTCGAGAACGTGCCACCGGCTCCGTCCCAGGGACACCAGCGGCCACCACCACCAACCACCGGCCGCACGACCGAGAAGGAGAAACCGGCATGGCGATTCAGCGGATGGACAACGTCGGCATCGTCGTCGAGGACATGGACGCCGCCATCGCGTTCTTCGTGGAACTCGGTATGGAACTGGAAGGCAGGGGGGAGGTCCAGGGCCCCTTCGCCGACCAGTGCACCGGACTCGACGGCGTCCACTGCGACATCGCGATGGTCCGCACCCCGGACGGCCACAGCCGCCTCGAGCTGGCGAGGTACCGCAACCCCGAGGCGACCGGCGCCGGGCCGCGCAACCGCCCGCACAACATCCTGGGCACGCACCGCGTGATGTTCGCCGTGGACGACATCGAGGACACCGTCGCCCGCCTGCGCCCGCACGGCGCCGAACTCGTCGGCGAGATCGCCCGTTTCGAGGACAGCTATCTCCTCTGCTACCTCCGCGGCCCGGACGGCATCATCGTCGGCCTGGCCGAACAACTGCCCTGAGAGGGCGGTATGTGACGTGA
>NZ_JAENRY010000115.1 GCF_016612545.1 Streptomyces sp. MBT65
CCCCCGGCCCCGTGCCCTCGTACACCCTCGGCACCCCGTGATAGGCCAGCCGCGAAGGCCCCCCGAACACGAACAGGTCCCCGCTCCTCAACTCGACGTCCGTGTACGGCTTCGTACGGGTCTCGGTATTGCCGAAGCGGAAGACGCAGGTGTCACCGAGGCTGAGCGAGACGACGGGCGCATCGGATTTCTCGTCGCTGTCGCGGTGCATGCCCATACGTGCGTCGCCGTCGTAGAAATTGATCAGGGCGATGTCGTACGACGCCGTCGGCGCCCCCAGTGCGTCGGTGACCGCTCGCTGCCCCAGGTCGTCGAGCCAGGTCGGGAAGGGTTTCACGGGGGTGCCGTCGCCGTCGGTCGTCGTGCGGGAGTAGGCGTACGGGTACCAGTGCCAGCCCAGGCACACCTGCCGGGCGGTCATCGTGCCGCCGCCGGGTGTGCGGACCGTGCGCAGACCGGCGGGCGGCCGGGCCCACTCGCGGCAGGCCGTCAGGAGCTCGCGCCGGCGGTCCGGGTCGAGCCAGTCCGGCAGGTGCACCGCACCCGGCGCGACCTCCGTGCGGGCCCTCGGAAACAGCTCGGCGTCCATGGGCCCATCCTGCCCCGACCGGCCATGAGCTGGCACTCGGTTAGCCTTGGCGCACGATGGACGACCATATCGACCGAATGACGACTCCGTGGGGCGAGCGCGCCCTGGCCCGCTTCCCCGAGGACCCGCGCGACCGGCTGCGCGCCTGGGACGCCTCCGACGAATACCTTCTGCGGCAGCTCGCGGAACAGGACACCCCGCTGTCCGGCACGGTCGTGATCGTGGGCGACCGTTGGGGCGCCCTGACCACGGCACTCGCGGAGCACGGCCCGGTGCAGATCACTGACTCGTTCCTCACCCAGGAGGCCACCAGGGCGAACCTCGCGCGCAACGAGGTCGACGCGACTTCCGTACGGCTGCTCACCACCCAGGATCCGCCGCCCGAGCGCGTCGCCGTCCTGCTGGTGCGGGTGCCCAAGAGCCTCGCGCTGCTGGAGGACCAGTTGCTGCGGCTGGCGCCCGCGGTGCACGCGGACACGGTCGTCGTGGGCACCGGCATGGTGAAGGAGATCCACACCTCGACACTGAAGCTGTTCGAGCGGATCCTCGGCCCGACCCGGACCTCGCTGGCCGAGAAGAAGGCCCGGCTGATCCACTGCACGCCACGGTCCTCGGGGACGCGTGCCGCCAACCCTTGGCCGCACAGCTACGCCCTGCCGGACGGCATCGGTGTGGTGTCGGGGCGGACCGTGGTCAACCACGCGGGTGTGTTCTGCGCCGAGCGCCTCGACATCGGCACCCGTTTCCTCCTCCAGCATCTGCCCCCGAGTCGCGGTCTGCGCCGGGTCGTCGACCTCGGGTGCGGCAACGGTGTCGTCGGTACGGCGGTGTCGCTGGCCGATCCGGAGGCCGAAGTCCTGTTCGTGGACGAGTCGTTCCAGGCCGTCGCGTCGGCCGAGGCCACGTACAAGGCCAACGGGGTACCGGGGCATGCCGAGTTCAGGGTCGGGGACGGGCTGGTCGGGGTGGCGGCCGACAGTGTCGACCTCGTGCTCAACAATCCGCCGTTCCACTCCCATCAGGCGACGACGGACGCGACGGCCTGGCGGATGTTCAGCGGGGCGCGGCGCGCGCTGCGGCCGGGCGGTGAGCTGTGGGTGATCGGCAACCGTCATCTCGCCTACCACGTGAAGCTGAAGCGGCTGTTCGGCAACAGTCAACTGGTCGCCAGCGACTCGAAGTTCGTGGTGCTGAAGGCCGTCAAGCGGTAGCCGGACGCCTTCCGTCGAGCAGGGCGACGATGCGGGCCACCGCGTCCGCCATCGCCTCCCGGGCCGCGCTCAGGTAGGTGCGGGAGTCGACCGCCTCGGGGTGCGCGGCGAGGTGGGCGCGGATCGCGCCGGTCATCGCGAGGTTGAGGGCCGTGCCCACGTTGACCTTGGCGATGCCTCCGGCGACGGCCGCGGTCAGTTCGTCGTCGGGGACTCCCGAGGAGCCGTGCAGGACGAGGGGGACGTCCAGGGTGGCGGTGAGCCGCTTGAGGAGGTCGTGGTCGAGGGTGGCGGTACGGGTCGTCATGGCGTGCGAGCTGCCGATGGCGACGGCGAGCGCGTCCACGCCGGAGTCGGCGACGAAGGCGCGGGCCCGGTCGGGTTCGGTGCGGGCGCCGGGTGCGTGGGGGGCCAAGGGCGGCTCGCCGTTCTTGCCGCCGACCTCTCCCAACTCGGCCTCGATCCACAGCCCTTGGGCGTGTGCCCAGTCGGCGGCGGCGCGGGTCGCGGTGAGGTTCTCGGCATAGGGCAGGCGGGCCGCGTCGTACATGACGGAGCTGAAACCGGCGCCGGGTGCCTGTCGTAGCAGGTCGTCGCTCTGGACGTGGTCGAGGTGCAACGCGACGGGTACGGCGGCCCGTTCGGCGGCGGCGACGGCCGCGCGGGCGAGCGGGAGGAGGCGGCCGTTGCGGAACTTGACGGCGTTCTCGCTGACTTGGAGGACCACGGGCGAGTCGGCGGACTCGGCGCCGGCGACGACGGCCTCGATGTGTTCCAGCGTGATGATGTTGAAGGCGGCGACGGCGGAGCGGGCCTCGGCGGCTCGGGTGACGAGTTCGCCGGTGGTGACGAGGGGCATGGCCTCTCCAGTCCTTTCAGGGGGCGAGGATCACCGAGCGGGTGAGGTGGCGCGGGCGGTCGGGGTCGAGGTCGCGGTGTGCGGCGACGGCGACCGCGAGGCGCTGGGCGCGGACGAGTTCGGCGAGCGGGTCGAGGCCGCCCTCGATCCACAACCCGCCGGTGGCGCCCACCTGTTGGGCGAGTCCCTCGGGTGCCTCGCCGAGCATCCAGGTGGCGGTGCCGTGGGTGGTGATGCTGATCGGGCCGTGGCGGTACTCCATCGCCGGGTAGGCCTCGGTCCAGGACAGCGAGGCCTCGCGCATCTTGAGCCCGGCCTCGTTGGCGAGGCCGACCGTCCAGCCCCGGCCGAGGAAGGTGAACTGGGTGCAGGCGACGAGCTGTTGGGACAGTTCGGCGGCGAGCGCGGTGCGGGCGTCGGCGACCACGGCGTCGGTGTGCAGGCCCAGATGGGCGCGGAGCAGGGTGACCGCGGTGGTCGCGAACCGGGTCTGCACGACGGAGCGTTCGTCGGCGAAGTCGAGGACCACGATCTCGTCGGCGGCCGTCATGACCGGGGTGTGCGGGTCGGCGGTGATCGCGGTGGTGCGGGTGCGGCCCCTCAACTGCCCGAGGAGTTCCAGCACTTCGGTGGTCGTGCCGGAGCGGGTGAGGGCGAGGACCCGGTCGTACGAGCGGCCGTGGGGGAACTCGGAGGCGGCGAAGGCGTCGGTCTCGCCCTGGCCCGAGTCCTCGCGCAGGGCGGCGACGGCCTGGGCCATGAAGTACGAGGTGCCGCAGCCGACGATCGCGACCCGCTCACCCGGCGCCGGCAGCGCGTCCCGGTGCTCCGGCGCCTGTGAGACGGCGTGTATCCAGCACTCGGGCTGGCTGTTCAGTTCGTCCTCGACATAGGTCATGCCGTACCCCTCCCCAGTAATGCTCGTTCCTGCAAGATATAGCGAGCTTTCGAGCACAATCAAGCAATCAGGTGCGGGTGGTGTGCGTTAGGGTCGCCGGAGAATCGAGGAACGGAGAGTGCGGATGTCGCGCGACGCCCGCTGGAAGGCGCTGCTGGAGCTGCTCGTGGAACGCGGGCGGCTCGACGTCGAGGAGGCCGCGGCCGACCTCGCGGTGTCGGCCGCGACGATCCGCCGTGACTTCGACCAACTCGCCGAGCAGCAGATGCTGGTGCGCACCCGGGGCGGCGCCGTGGTGCACGGGGTGTCGTACGAACTGCCGTTGCGCTACAAGACCGCCCGGCACGCCTCCGAGAAGCAGCGCATCGCCAAGGCGGTGGCCGAACTCGTCGCGCCCGGCGAGGCGGTGGGCCTGACCGGCGGCACGACGACCACGGAGGTGGCCCGCGCCCTGGCCGTGCGCGGCGATCTCACGACCGGAACGCCCGCGCTGACCATCGTGACGAACGCGCTCAACATCGCCAACGAGCTTGCCGTACGGCCCCAGTTCAAGATCGTGCTGACCGGTGGGGTCGCGCGACCGCAGTCGTACGAACTCGTCGGGCCGCTCGCGGACGGGGTGCTCTCGCAGATCACCGTCGATGTGGCGGTGCTCGGTGTGGTCGCCTTCGATGTGACGCACGGCGCGGCTGCGCACGACGAGGCGGAGGCCGCGATCAACCGGCTGCTGTGCGAGCGGGCCGAGCGGGTGGTCGTCGCGGCCGACTCCAGCAAGCTCGGCCAGCGGGCCTTCGCCCGGATCTGTTCGGCGGAGTCGGTGGACACGCTGGTGACGGACTCGGCGGTGGGGCCGGACATGGTGCGGCGGTTCGAGGAGGCGGGGCTCAGGGTCGTCACGGTGTGACGTCCGTGCCGCTTCGCCCGCGTCCACGTCTCCGAGTCCGGCGGCTGCTGTCGGTGCCCGGCCATAGCGTGTCCGCGTGACCTCATCCTTACAGTCCTACACCTATCTGCACCCGTCGGCCGTGCGCGCGTCCGCGGGCGGGCGCACCCTCGCGCTGGAGACCTCCGGCGGGGCCACGCCGGCCGGTGCGGCGGCCCATCCGCACTTCTTCAGCGGCTTTCTGACCGCGCCGACCGCCGCGGCGGCGGCACTGCTGGCGGTCGCCGACGTGGCGGCCACCCGCTACTACCGGCCGGCCGCGCCGGCCTCGTTGGACCCGGTGGTGACGGCCGACGGCGACCGGCTGCGGATGGAGTCCTTCTCCGGCTGCTGCGGTGTCTACGCCCGCCTCGACGTGCTCGCCCCCGGGCTCGACGGTGACGACATCGGCCACGGCACCACGAACGTCGACATCAACCTCCCGCTGCGCCGGGCGCTCGCCGCACTCGGCGGTCTGGATCCCCTGCAACTGACCGTCGGCCCGGAGGAGTTGGAGGTCAGGACCTTCGACGGCCGGTTCGTGGAGAAGCGGGTCCCCCTGCCGGAGCGGTGGCTGCGCGGTTTCGCCGAGGCCCAGGTGCTCGCGGCGGGCTTCACCCTGCGCGCCGAGGTGCCGGCGGCGGAGGCCGCGGCGGTCCTGCGCGCACTGCCACGGTCGGGAGCCGCCGGCCGCACGACGCGCTGGCTGATGCCCGCGGGCCGCACCCTGCGCCCCACGAGCAGACCGGCACCCGGAGCCGTATGCCTGCCCGGACCCGACCGATTGCTGACGCTGCGTCAAGTGCTGCGCCACGCCACGACCTTGCGGATCTACGCCCCCGACCTGACGGAGGGGCAGGCCACGGCCGTCGCCTGGGAGTTGGCGCTGCCGGGCATGCGGCTGACGCTCCTGCTCTCGCAGGACGCGGCACGGGGGTTCTCCGGTGAGGGCGGTGTGCTGTACGACCTCGTCGGCGGCCCGGCGGCGGACGACGCGGACCTCGTCTCGGCCCTGCTGGCCTGGGAGCCGAGGGTCGAGGTGTCCGAGCTGTCCCGGCTGGCCAATCTGTCTCCTGAGCGGGTCCGGGCCGCGCTGACGGTGCTGGGGACGTCCGGTCAGATCGGCTACGACCTCGCGGAGGAGGCGTACTTCCCTCGCCAACTGCCCTACTCCGCGGGCGCCGTGGAGACACGCAACCCCCGGCTGCGCGGAGCACGGGCCCTGGTCGCCGACGACGCGGTCCGGCTCGACGGCGCGCTGACCCGGGTCGGGAGGGGCGACCAGGTCCATCTGGTCCGTGCCGACGACGCGGGCGAGCTGAGCTGCACGTGCCTGTGGTGGGCGAAGTACCGGGACGGACGCGGCCCTTGCACCCATGTGCTCGCGGCGCGCATGGTCCGGGACGAGACGACGGAGGCGGCACTGTGAGACTGCTGGAACTCGCGGAAGCCGGCGAACTCGCCGCAGTGGTCGAAGAGTTGGGCACGCTGACCGTGGAGCGGCGCGCCACGTGCGCGAAGGACACGGCGGCCCTTCGGGAGGCGTTACAGGAGACCCGGTACCAGCGGCCCCAGGAGGAGGTCGCCGCCTGGTACGCCGCGGATCTGGGGTGCCAGGTCACGCCAGAGACCGCTGCGGACTGGCTCGCGCGGCACCATCAGGCGATCCGGCCCGACGCCTGGGCGATCGACGTCCTCGACCTGTACCCCGTTGCCTGGCAGGCCGAGTTGGTCGCACGGCTCGACGACCAGGGGGTGCGGATGTCCGTCGGCTGGCTCAGGGTCGTGGAGCATGTCGTACGGACCACGGGCTGCCCGGCGCCGACGACGGACCCGTTCCTCTTCTACTGGCTGCCCGACCGCGCGGGCGACCACGGCGAGCGGCCCGGACATCTGCGGGGCGGGGCGCCGGGAGCGAACCTGGCGGAGCGGCTGCGTGCCGACGACTTCACCCCGGTACTCCTGCCCCTGATCGTGGCGCACCCGGCGCGTTTCGTCACCAACCGCACGTACTGGCTGGACCTGTTGACCGGCCTCGCCGCCGACGGCCTGATCGATCGCGAGGAGCTCGTCCGCAATCTCTTCGCGGACCTGGCGAATGATCCACCGCACCCGCACCACGGCTGGGAGATCGTGCACTCACTGGCCCTCACACCGTCGGAACACGCCCTGGTCGCGGACGAACGCGCCGCACTCGTCGAGCGTCCGCTCGGCCGTCTCCTCCAGGACGGAACCCGCATGGAGACGGCGCCGCCCCTCGCCTTCCTGCGTGCCCTGGCACCCGCACCGGCCGAGAACGCGGTGGTCGTGCGGGACCATGTGGCCCTGCTGGACGGGTCGTTGCCGGTGGCCGCCTACGCCCAGGAGATCTTGGCCGGGGTGGACGAGGCGGGGCTGCTGGAGCCCGACGTCCTCACCGAGATCTGCGAACGGTTCCTGCTGCGGCCGGAGAAGAAGCTTGTCAGGGCCCAACTGTCTTGGCTCGACCGGGAGATCCGGCGGGACCCTACGCGTGCCGCCCGTGTCCTGGTCGACGCGGCGATGGCCTTCGACCACCGGGACGCGTCCTTGCAGGAGCGCGCTCTCGACGTGGTCGCCCGACACCTCAGCCGTGCCGGGGACACGGCGTTGCCGGAACTGCGGACGGCCGCCGGGCGGCTCGGCCCCGGCCTCGCGGAACGAGCCGCCGAACTGCTCGGCATATCCCGGGATACCGACGCCGTGGAGCAGGTCGCCGACGTACTGCCCGTCCTGACCGGCCCCCGACCGGTGCCAGGGCCCATCGCGACGGCCGTCGAGGTCGCGCAGGAGGTCGCGGCGGTCGTCGCGGACGACTGGGACGTGGTGCCGTTCGAACGCGCCCTGGACGGGCTGGTCCGCCACGCCCACCGCGATCGGGGCGCACTGTCCGAGGCGCTGGGTCCGGTCGTGCGCAGAACACCCCGCGAGAGGTACGACTGCACGCAGTCCGACCTCTACGACGTGGCACGGGCGGTACGGGGCGACGAGCCGAGGGACAACGCCGTCCAACGGCGCGGGGGCAGCCCGTACGCCCGCGTCCCCTCCCTCGCCGGAGCCATGCTCATGGCGCGGCTGACCGAGGCGATTGACGTCATCGAGTCCGGCACCCAGCCGTTCCTGCTGGCCGTGCCGACCCACACCACCGGCGCGCTGGACGCCGCCCAACTGGTGGCGCGGATCAGGGAGTTGGAGGATCTCGACATCACCCCCGCGCCGGTCGACCTGGCACAGGCGCTGCTGCGCGTGACCCCCGCCCCGGGTGAGGAGGCGCTGCGCTCGGCCGAGAGGCTGCGTTCGGACGCCGGGCGGCGGCTGGCGCGGTGGCTGCGCGAGGGGGGACTGCCGCGTCAGAGCTCGCACCGGGAGGGGTGGCGGGAGCAGAAGCCGGTCAGTTCGTGGGAGATGTGGTGTACGCCCACCCGACCCGGAGTGGTCGTCGATCCACCGTTCCCGTCTGCCGCGGCGGCGCTGTTCGGGCCGTATCGGCGGCGGAAGACCTCGCTCGGGGAGCCGGCCGCGCCCTTCTGGGTGGCTCAACTGCCGTACCACCGCGACGAAGTGATGGCACGGGACTACATGGAATCTCCGCAGGCCGGACGGGGCAGGACCGGGATCCTGCCGCTCGTGGCGGAGTCCGGGGGTCCCGCGGAATACGCGGTGCACCTCACGCTGGCGCTCGACATGAGCATGGATCAGGACGCGGCGGTGGACGCCCTGCTGGTGCTCGCCGCGCGGGGCCAGTTGGACAGTGGACTGCTCGGAGAACAGATCGAGGTGCTGATACGCGCCCGGTGGCTGGAGTCGAACCGCGCGCACGACGCGCTGCGCAGCGCGGCCGACACGGGGGCCTACGCCACCGTGTGGTCCGTCCTGGCGGCCGCCCTCCCGGGTCTGCTGCGGGACACGCCGGTCCGGGGCGCGGGGGCGTTCCTCTCGCTGGGCGTCGTGTGCGCCTCGCACTGCGGCGCCAAGGGCGAGATCCCCGAGGTCACGGCCGTGGCCGAGCGCACCGGATCGAGTCAACTGGTCAAGAGCGCAAGGCTGTTGCGCGACGCGTTGCGCTGACCCTCGATCAAAGCCGCGGGAACACGAGTTGTGGGATGCCTGAGCCGACATCCCGCATCCCGGACCGTGGTTGACGGTGCGTCAGCCGAAGACCTTGACGGCCTGGTAGTACGTCCACGCCGTACTGGTGCAGGCGGTCGCGGTGGCGCCGCTGTAGCTGTTGCAGACGCGCTTGAGGTCCTCGTAGAAGGCGCTGTCGAGCCGCGACTTGTTGGCGTCGAAGGCGCCGGCGGCCTTGTAGTTGCGGTAGCCGAAGTCGTGGCGGGCGCAGGACGTGGCGAAGGGGAAACCGAAGGGGTTGTCGGGCGAGTCGGAGCAGTAGTCGGTGGACCAGTCGAACTCGTAGGCGGACCAGGCGGTTTGGTTGGCGCGGGCCGCGGCCCAGAGGTTGTAGCTCGACGAGCTGGTCTGGGTCCAGCTCGAGAGGACCTGGGGCTTGTCGGCGGGAGCGGCGGTGGCGCCTGTCGCGGTGGCGACGACGGCGGCCAGGGCCAGAGTCGAGGCGGCGAGACCGGTGGCGAGTCTGCGGTGCATCCAACACCTCCATGAGACCGCGATCCGTCCGTCGGATCGCAGGTTCATGACAAGATGATTTACGCGTTGACCCCCGCTTCACACCGCATGTGCCCCAATGACCCGTTAACTCTCGGACATGCCAGGCGATCGGGACATGAACCCGACGGGACGAACCAGCAGAAGGACTGGCGGAAGGGCCGGCAGAGAGGTGCGCAACTCCCCTGCTGCCGACCGGAGTTCGCGTGCTCAGGACGGCGTGAGGGGCAGGTCGTCCGTGAAGGCGTTGACGGGCTGGGCGATGTTCCGGGTGGCGTGGACGTCGAGGGCCGCCGCCGCGGTCCTGGTGCCGAGTGCGCCCTGTGCGTGCCAGGTTCCGGTGACGGCCAGCCAGGTGTTGGCGGGCGGGGCCGGAGTGCCGTACATGTGGACCTTGACCGTCTGGGCGTCGGCCGCGCAGCAGGTGAAGATGATCCGGGTCAGGTCCCAGCCGCCACCTCTGACCGGCGTGGCGAAGCCGGTCATCTCGACGCTGCGGCCCTTGATGGCCAGCTCCTTGTCCTGCTGGACCCGGGTGGTGAAGTCCGTGAGTGTCATCGGCAGGGGCGAGGTCGCGGGCAGTGCGGCGAACCCCTTCCGCTGTTTCACGGTCTCGCTGCCGGCGTGGGAGGCCGTGTAGGCGCCGAGGGCGGGTGGGGCGTAGAAGAGGAGGCTGAGCGCGGGGAGGAAGAGCAGCCAGGCGATGCGGGGGGCGGACGAGTGGTCATGGCCGTGGTCGTGACCGTGGTCGTGTTCCTCTTCGTCGTCGGCGGCGGAGTGGGTGCGGTCCAGCGCCGCGTGGGCCAGGCCCAGCAGCAGCAGGAGTACGCCGGAGACGATCAGGAGCGGACGCAGGCCTTCCTTGACGTAGCGAAGGTAGAGGTCGGTGAAGAGGGCCGTGTGCAGGAGGCCCAGGCCGGTCAGGATCAGGAGGGTCACTTGTGCGGTGCGCTTCACAGGAGGGCGCCTCCGATCAGGACGCTGGCGGCCACGGCCACGACGGTGGTCGCGGTGGAGAAGCGCACCGCGAACGCCCGGCCGAAGGTGCCGGCCTGAAGGGCGATCAGCTTGAGGTCCACCATGGGGCCGACCACCATGAAGGCCAGTCGGGCTGTGGGTGAGAAGCCGGTGAGCGAGGCGGCCACGAACGCGTCGGCCTCGGAGCAGACCGCGAGGACGACGGCGAGCCCGGCCAGGAAGAGCACCGACAGCCAGGGCGAGCCGGAGAAGGTGTCGAGCACGGAGCGCGGCACGGTCACGTTGAAGGTGGCCGCGGCCATCGCGCCCAGGACGAGGAAGCCGCCGGCGTGCAGGAAGTCGTGCTGGAAGCCGAGCCGGAACTCCGTGAGGCGGCTGTGGCCCGACCGGTGCCCGGTGTGCCGGACGACCGGGCGCAGCCATTCCTCGCGGCCGAAGAACAGCCACAGCCAGCCCATCACGGCCGCCGTGGCGAGCGAGGCGAGCAGCCGGGCCAGCACCATGGCGGGGCTGCCGGGGAAGGCGACGGCGGTGGCGGTCAGCACGATCGGGTTGATCGCGGGCGCCGAGAGCAGGAACGCGAAGGCGGCGGCCGGGGTGACGCCCCGGCGGATCAGGCTGTTCGCGACGGGCACGGACGCGCATTCGCAGCCCGGCAGGACCACGCCCGCGATCCCCGCGACCGGCACGGCGAGCGCGGGGCGCTTGGGCAGCACCTTGGTGAACAGGTCCGCCGGGACGAAGGCGTTGATGGCCCCGGACAGGGCGGTGCCCAGGAGGAGGAAGGGCAGCGCCTGCACGGTGATGGCCAGGCAGACGGTGCGCCAGGCCGCCACGGCGGGGCCGTTCAGCCATGGCGTGCCCGACACCACGAGTACGGCCGCCGCCAGGCCGAGCGAGAGGACGAACACGGTGGGCGGGGGTCTGCGAAGAGCGCGGCGCCGTCGCTCGGGTGGATGGACGGCGGCCGGGATCGCCGTCTCCGTCACATCAAGCAGCTCATCCGTTTTTGGCATATTTGCTCCGAATGTCTGATGTTGCGACGAACATAGTACGGTTCTCGCGTGATCAGCCGACTGTCCGTCAGCATCGTCCGCGCGTGTCTGCGCGAGGGCACCGGCGGGAGTCCCACCGCGGTGCTGGACGAGGTGCCGTTGAGCGACGACGAGCGGTGCCGGGTGCCGGTCCTCGCGGGGACCTCGCACGCCGTGTTCGTGGCCGTGCGCGGGTCCGAGGTGTCGCTCCGCTTCTTCACCGCCGGGGGCGAACTGCCCGCGTGCGGCCACGGCACGGTCGCCGCCCTGGCCTTCCTCGCGGCGCGCGCCGGAGGCGCGGAGTACCGGGGCACCCTGCGTGCCGCCGGGCGTTCGTTCGCGGGCCGGGCCGTACGGGAGGGGTCGCGGTTCCGTGCCGTCTTCGAGCCCGGTCCCGTCGCGTTGCGCGAGCCGACCCCGAATGAGTGCGCGCTCGTCCTGCCCACGCTGGGCGTCAGCCCGGACGCGCTCGTTCCGGGTGTCCGCGTGGCCTCGGTCGGGCGGGAGCGGCTGCTCGTCCCGGTCGCCTCGCGCTCCGAACTCGCCGCGCTCGCACCGGACTTCGAGGCGCTGCGCGCGGCCTGCGACCGCTTCGGACTCCTAGGCTGCTACGTCTACTCGGTGCCGACCCCCACCGGTCGGATCGCGGCGCGGATGTTCGCGCCGTCGATCGGTGTCCCGGAGGACATCGCGAACGCCAACAGCACCGCGTGCCTCGCCGCGGACCTGGCCGGCCGGGGCGTCACCGGGATCGCCGTCGACATGGGCGACTCAATGGGCAGCCCGGCCACGATCACGGCGAGCGGGCGGCCCGTGGTGCGGGTCGGCGGTGTGGCTGAAGTCCCCAGTAACGTAAGGGAGTTGACGACCGGTTAGCGGGCCCGGACCCGTTCCAGTACGTCACGGATCAGGTCGGCGCTGATCGTGAAGTGGCCCCGGGCGATCTCCTCGGCCCGCTCGGGCTCGCCCCCGGCGATGGCCTCGTACAGGGCCTTGTGGTCCTCGCCGCCCTGGTGGAAGTGGGTCTGCTCACCCTTGCCCCAGGGTTCGACCGGGAAGCCGAGGCTGATGCGGGCCAGCAGGTCCTGGCTGAGCATGACGATCTGGGGGTTGCCGGTGGCGGCGCGGACGGCCTGGTGGAAGGCGCTGTCGGCGGTGTGCGCGTCGCGCTGGGTGCTCGCGGAGAGGTAGGCGGTCAGGGCGTCCCGCATGGGTTCGAGGTCCTTCGCGCTACGGCGCCGGGCGGCCGTGGCGGCGACCATGCCCTCCACCAGGCCGCGCAGATCGAAGAGTTGCTCGAACTCCTCCCAGCGGGGCAGCAGCGTGTGCCGGACCGCGGCCGCCGTCGACTCGGTCCAGCTGTCGCGGACGTAGGTCCCACCGTTGCGGCCGCGGCGGATCTCGACCACACCGACGGCCTGGAGGCGGGCCACCGCCTCGCGCACGGTGGGGCGGCTGACGTGCAGCAGCCCGGTGAGTTCGCGTTCGGCCGGCAGTCGTTCGCCGGGCAGGAAGTCGCCGACGGCGATCGCGGTGAGCAGCCGGTCGGACACCTCGTCGACCGCCGAGGCGACCCGCACCGGGCGCAGCGCGGAGGACGGTGAGCCGCCGCCGCCGAGGAGGACGCGGTCGAGCACGCGGGAGAACTCGTCGCCCGCTTCGGATGCCTCAGGTGCGGATGTCAGTTGTCCTCCCCCTTGAATGCCGCCGCTGTAAACGCGGACGGGCCGTGTGAACTCGCTGTTACGTCTTGCCCAGCCCCGACTAAAAGGTCTTGTGCGCTGACCTTTTACCCAATCACTATCGCAGCCATCCGTCACTTCCTTTTCCGTTTCAGCCAGCGGTCGGCTCGCGTCCGGCCCGACTGGGAGGCCCTCGCGTGGCGATTCCCGAACCACAGCACACCGGCACCGTCGACTTCAACGGGCATTCCACCTGGTACCGGATCACCGGCGAGCCCGGCCGGACCCCCTTGGTCGTCCTGCACGGAGGACCCGGCGCCGGTCACAACTACACCCTCAGCATCGCGGGCATCGCCGAGCAGGGGCGCCCAGTGGTGCACTACGACCAACTCGGCACCGGACTGTCCACGCATCTGCCCGACGAGGGCGCCGACTTCTGGACCGTCCAGCTCTTCCTCGACGAACTCGACAATCTCCTCAAGGAATTGGGCATCACCGATGCCTATCACCTCCTCGGGCAGTCCTGGGGCGGCATGCTCGCCGCCGAGCACGCGGTACGGCGTCCCGCCGGGCTGCGCGGTCTGGTCATCGCCAACTCCCCCGCGTCCATGGAGCTGTGGCTCGCCGCGGCGGCCGAACTGCGCGGCCGGCTCCCGCGCGAGGTCCAGCGCACCCTGCTCGCCCACGAGGCGGCCGGGACCACCGACCACCCCGACTACGTCGCCGCCGAGCAGGTCTTCAACGAGCGCCATGTGTGCCGTCTGACCCCCAACCCGCCCGAGGTGCAGGCCACTTGGGAGAACATCGCGGCCGACCCGACCGTGTACCACACGATGAACGGGCCCAACGAGTTCCATGTCGTCGGCACGCTCAAGGACTGGTCCGTGATCGACCGGCTGCATCTGGTCGAGGCACCGACCCTGCTGGTGTCCGGACGCTACGACGAGGCGACGCCCGAGACGCTGCGGCCTTTCGCCGACCACATCCCCGACGTGCGCTGGCACATGTTCGAGCGCTCCAGCCATATGCCGCACGTCGAGGAGGAAGAGCTCTACCTCCGGGTCGTGGGCACCTTCCTCGATTCCACCGACTGATCACCCAACTGATCACCCGGCCGCCCCAACCGCCGTTCCCCCGACGGGAGTTCCCTGGATGTCCCGCAGCACGAGACGAGGCGCGTTCGCCGCCGCCACCGTCGCCCTCGCCCTGACCACCGCCGCCTGTTCGTCCTCCGACAGCGGTTCCTCCGCCGACGCGAGCACGTCCGCTTCCTCGTCCACGGCCGGCTCCACGGCCTTTCTGCCGCAGCACAAGGGCGGCACCCTGAAGCTGGTCGCCCACGCGGCCGCCGGAAGCTTCGATCCGCAGGTCAACTACACGCTCCAGTACTGGCAGTTGTACCAGTCGATGTACGACGGGCTGCTGTCGTTCAAGAAGGTCGGCGGCCAGTCGTCGTTCACGGTCGTCCCGGACCTCGCAGCGGCGATGCCCAAGGTCACCAACGGTGGGAAGACGTACACCTTCACGCTCCGCAAGGGCATCACCTTCTCCAACGGCAAGGCACTGACCACCGACGACGTGGTGGCGTCCTTCCAGCGCATCTTCAAGGTCTCCAGCCCCACCGCGGGCACCTTCTACAACGGCATCGTCGGCGCCGCCGCCTGCCTGAAGACACCCGCGTCCTGCACCCTCAAGGGCGGTGTGACCGGCGACGCGACCGCGAACACGGTCACCATCAACCTCACCGCGCCGGACTCGGAGTTCCCGTACAAACTGGCCGTCCCGCACGCCAGCATCGTGCCGAAGGACTCGCCGACGAAGGACGCGGGAACGAAGCCGCTGCCGACGACCGGCCCCTACATGGCGGCCTCCTACGACCCGAACCGTGAGCTGAAGCTGGTGCGCAACCCGCACTTCAAGGAGTGGTCGCGGGAGGCCGAGCCGCAGGGGTACCCGGACGAGATCGACTACACCTTCGGGCAGACCGTCGAGTCCGAGGTCACCGCCGTCGAGAACGGCCAGGCGGACTGGATGTTCGACCCGCCGCCCGCCGACCGCCTCAACGAGATCGGCACCAAGTACACCGCCCAGGCGCATGTGAACCCGCTGACCGCGTTCTGGTACGCGACGCTGAACGTCAACTCGGCGCCGTTCAACAACAAGTTGGCGCGCCAGGCGATCAACTACGCGGTCGACCGGTCCGCCGTGGTGCGGCTCTACGGCGGCACCAACCTCGCCTCCCCCGCGTGCACGATCCTGCCGCCGGGCTTCCCCGGGCACGTCGACTCCTGCGACTACACCAAGGGCGGCGGCAAGACCTGGACGGCCGCGGACCTGGCCAAGGCCAAGGCGCTGGTGAAGCAGTCCGGTACGGCGGGGCAGGAGGTCGGCATCGTCGTGCAGGACGACGACGTCAACAAGTCGATCGGGCAGTACCTTCAGAGCCTGCTCACCCAGCTCGGCTACAAGGCGACGCTCAAGCCGCTGTCGGCGAACATCCAGTTCACCTACATCCAGAACACGAAGAACAAGGTCCAACTGGCCCTGACGTCCTGGTACCAGGACTATCCGGCGGCCTCGGACTTCCTCAACGTGCTGTTCTCCTGCGCCGCGTTCCACCCGGGAAGCGACTCCAGCATCAACATCTCGGGCTTCTGCGACAAGGGCATCGACGCGAAGATGCAGACCGCGCTGAAGACCGCCCAGACCGACCCGACGGCCGCCAACACACAGTGGGGCGCGATCGATCAGGCGATCATGCAGCAGTCGCCGGTCGTCCCGCTGATCAACCCGAAGATCATCGACTTCACGTCGAAGCGCCTGGGCAACTACCAGTTCAGCAAGCAGTTCTACATGCTCGTCGGCCAGACGTGGGTCAAGTGAGCACCGCCGCACCCCGGTTGGCCACCGTGGAGGCCCGGCGCTCGCCGGGCCCCTGGCGGACGGCCGGCGCCGACCTGTCGCGCAACAGGTCGGCGCTGGCCGCGGCCGTCGTCCTCTTCCTCGTCGTCCTGGCGGCCCTGTGCGCACCGCTGTACGCGCACCACATCGCCCACACCGACCCCTTCCAGTCCCATGTCTCCGGCACCACGGTCGTCGACGGGAAGACCGTGCCGGTGCTCACCCCGAGCAGCACCGGCCTCGGCCTCGGCGTCACCCCGATCGGCCCGACCTGGGACCCCGCCCACTACTTCCTCGGCGCCGACAACCAAGGGCGCGACGTCATGGCCCGGCTGCTCTACGGCGGCCGGACGAGCCTGTTCATCGGGTTCACGGCCGCGCTGCTCACCTGCGCTCTCGGTACGGTCGTCGGAGTCGTCGCCGGGTACGCGGGCGGTGTCGTGGACGCGGTCATCTCCCGTGTCCTGGACGTCATCTGGGCCTTCCCGGTGTACCTGCTCGCGATCTGTCTCTCGGTCGTCCTGCTCACCAATGGGCTGCATCTCGGCCCGCTCACCGTCGAGGCGGGAAGTCTCTGGCTGCCCGTCTCGATCATCGCGGCGATCTATGTGCCTTACATCGCACGGCCCTTGCGCGGTCAGGTGCTGGTGCTGCGCAACAAGGAGTACATCCAGGCGGCCATCGGCTCCGGGGCGCCGACCGCGCGCATCCTGCGCCGCGAGGTGCTGCCGAACGTCCTGCCCACGGCCATCGTGTTCGTCCCGCTGATGACCGCGCTCGCGATGCTCACGGAGTCTGCGCTCTCGTTCCTGTCCGTCGGTGTCCAACCCCCGGACGCCAGTTGGGGCACGATCATCGAGGACGGACTCGGGCTGCTCTACACCCGGCCGGCCGTGACGATCGCGCCCGGTCTGCTGATCGCGCTGACCACGGCGGCCCTCAACGTCCTCGGCGACGGCGTGCGCGACGCGCTCGACCCGGGCGCCCGGCTGCGCGGAGGGGTGTGAGAGCCATGCTCCGGTTCATCGTCAAACGCTTCGCGTCCGCCCTGCTGGTGATGTTCGCGATCAGTGTGCTGGTCTTCCTGATCTTCTTCGCCACACCGGGAGTCGACCCCGCCGCGCGCATCGCCGGGCGCAATGCCGACCCGGCGACACTCGCCCAGGTCCGGCACTCCTTCGGCCTCGACCGGCCCATGCCCGTCCGCTACTTGCTGATGATGCGGCACCTGCTGATCGACCGTGACCTGGAGTCGTTCGTCAACCGCGGCTCCCGCGTCATCCCGCAGATCGTGCAGGCCACCCCGGTGACCCTGTCGCTCGTCGTCGGCGCCGCGCTGATCTGGATGACGGCCGGCATCATCATGGGCACGGCCGCGGCGGCGTTGCGCGGAAAGGCGGCCGACCCGCTGATCATGCTCGTCGGGGTGGTCGGGGTCTCGCTACCGGCCTACTGGCTCGGCGAGGTCGTCAACCTCATCACCCAGAAGCAGCTGCACAGTTCGGTGTTCTCCTGGGTACCACCACCGGGCTACGTCGACCTGAGCCACGACCCCGGCCAGTGGGCCCTGCACCTCCTCTTCCCCTGGCTGACCCTCGCGCTGCTGTACGCCGGGATCTACGCCCGGCTGCTGCGCGGCGAGGTCGTCAGCGCGCTGAACGAGGACTACGTCCGTACCGCCCGCGCCAAGGGCCTCTCCGAGCGGCGCATCCTGATCCGGCACGCGCTGCGCTGCTCGCTGATCCCGATCGTGTCTCTGTTCGGCCTGGACTTCGGCGCGTTGGTCGGCGGGGCCGCACTGCTGACCGAGGTGGTCTTCGGCCTCCCCGGCATCGGCAAGCTCACCTTCGACGCCCTCCAGAACCTGGACCTGCCCGTGATCATGGGCACCGTCCTGTACGCGGCGTTCTTCGTGGTCCTCGCCAACGCGCTGGTGGACATCCTGTACGCCCGACTCGACCCGAGGGCCCGCCATGCCTGACCAACCCCTGCTGGACGTACGCGACTTGAGGGTGTCCTTCCGCACCCGCCGAGGCTCCGTCACCGTCGTCGACGGCCTGTCCTTCTCCGTGGACCCCGGCGAGATCCTGGGTGTGGTGGGCGAGTCGGGCTCGGGCAAGAGCGTCTCGATGCTGGCCGTGCTGCGTCTGCTGACGAGTCCGAACGTGACCGTCGAGGGCCAAGTCCACTTCCGTGGCCGGGACTTGCTCACGCTCCCCGACAAGGAGATGCGGGCGGTACGGGGCCGGGAGATCGCCATGGTCTTCCAGGACCCGATGACCGCGCTCACCCCCGTGTACACGGTGGGCTGGCAGATCGCCGAGCAGATCCGGGCGCACGAGAAGGTCTCCCGCAAGGAGGCGCACGAGCGTGCCGTCCGGCTGCTCTCCGACGTCGGCATCCCCGACGCGGCCTCCCGGGCGAACGCGTACCCGCACGAGTTCTCCGGCGGCATGCGCCAGCGCGCGGTCATCGCGATGGCCCTCTCCTGCGGCCCCGCGCTGCTGATCGCCGACGAGCCGACCACGGCGCTGGACGTCACCGTGCAGGCCCAAATACTCGACCTGATGCGGGAGTTGAACGCGGATGGCTCGGCGGTCGTCCTCATCACGCACGACATGGGCGTCATCTCGCAGATCGCCGACCGGGTCCTCGTCATGTACGGCGGCCGGGCGGCCGAGGAGGGCCCGCGCCGTGCGGTGTTCCACGGACCGCGCCATCCGTACACCTGGGGGCTGCTGGACTCGGTGCCCCGGGTGGGCGGGCCCCGGCTGCGGCGGCTGCCCACCATCGCGGGGATGCCGGTCGCACCGGGGAGCCTGCCGGAGGGGTGCGCGTTCGCACCCCGGTGCCGGTTGCGGCACGAACGGTGCGAGGAGCGGCCGGTGTTGAAGGACTTCGGTGAGAGCGCGCACCGCGATGCCTGCTGGCTGCCCGACGACGACCGCGGCTCGCTGCGCCTGACGGCACGGGCCGCGGCGAGCGACGTACCGGACCTGGACCGAGAGGCGACACCGTGAGCGCGCGATCGACGACGGCAGAGGTGCTGCTGCGCGCCTCGGACGTCACCAAGCACTACCCCCTGCGCGCGGACGGGTTCTCCACGCGCCGCAAGGTGCTCCGCGCCGTGGACGGGGTGTCGCTGGAGGTGCGCGGCGGTGAGACGCTCGGCATCGTCGGCGAGTCGGGGTGCGGCAAGTCCACGCTCGGCCGCTGCCTGGTCCGGCTCACCGAACTCACCGGCGGGCGGGTCGAGTTCGACGGCCAGGACATCAGCACGCTGTCCACGCGCCGGCTGCGTCCCGTACGGCCGGGGATGCAACTGGTGTTCCAGGACCCGCAGGCCTCGCTGAACCCGCGCCGTCGCGCCGGGGACATCGTGGCGGAGCCGCTGCTCGTGCACCGCTACGGCGACGGTGCCTCGGTGCGCCGTCGGGTCGCCGAGCTCTTCGACGTCGTAGGACTGGCGGCGGCCCATCTGGACCGGTATCCGCACGAGTTCTCCGGTGGTCAGCGGCAACGCATCGGGATCGCGCGGGCGTTGGCGACCAACCCGAAGCTGATCGTCGCCGACGAACCGGTGTCCGCGCTCGATGTGTCCATCCAGGCACAGGTGTTGAACCTGTTCGCTGATCTCCAGGAGGAGTTCGCGCTCACGTACGTGTTCATCGCGCACGACCTCGGGGTGGTCCGCCATGTGTCGGACCGGATCGCGGTCATGTATCTCGGGGAGATCGTCGAACTCGCCGAGACGGAGGCGCTGTACAAGGATCCCGCGCACCCTTACACGCAGGCGTTGTTGTCGGCGGTCCCGGACATCGACGACGGTGCGGACACACCGCGTCGGGAACGGATCGTGCTCACCGGCGAGGTGCCCAACCCGGTGGACAAGCCGACGGGGTGCCCGTTCCGCACCCGCTGTCCGTACGCGCGTGAGCTCTGCGCCACGGAACGGCCCCGGTTGACGATGACGGCCTCCGGTCGGCACACCGCCTGCCACTTCCCCTTGATCGACTGAGGGTACGGAGGGCGGACCCGGCATGATGGCCCGTATGCACCTCCGCATCGACGCCGTAGACCTGCCCGGCCGTACCTTTCCCGCCCCCGCCGACAAGCCCGTCGCGAGGTACGACGACGTCCATGTCGCCGTGCAGCGCCGGGACCGGCCGGCCGAACTCCTCGAACCGCAGCCGGGGGACGCCGCGTCCGCGAGCTGGACGCTGGAGTGCACGACGGAGGAGACGCCGGACGGCATCGTGGTCAAGGGCCCTTATATGCAGCACCGGATGGGCCTGCGGTTCGTCTATCTCTCGTGGGGGACGGTCGACGATGCCGGGCTCTTCACCATGTTCCGGCGCGCCAAGCTCATGCTCGACTCCGTGCCCGAGGACGTCCTGGCGGCCGCCGCGCGCGACGGTCTGCTGATCGGCCGGCTCGGTCTGACCGACGCGAACGGCGGTCCGCTGTGCGCGCGGGTCGATCCCCCGCACATCACCTGGACCGCCGCCACGCGCTAGTCGTCGGTCAGGACGCCGAGTCCTTCTTGTTCGTCGCCAGTCGGTAGGCCTGGGTCGGGGTCATCGCGACGCCGTTCAGGCTGACCGTCTTGAAGGTGCTGACCTTGGCGCAGGACTTCGACTGGTCGGCGGTCGAGGCCTGGGCGTTGGACGTGGCCGCCTTGGTGTCGGCGGGGGCCGGGGACGAGGTGGCGCCGGGGTAGGTCGTACCGCTGGGCCAGTCCGTGCCGATCACCAGGGTCAGGCCGGTGCTGGTGCCCTGCTTGAGGTGCGAGGAGGCGAGGCCGAGCGCCCCGGCCACCGTCTGGGCCTCGGCCTTCTGGTCCGGGCCGTAGGTGAGCGTGGTCGTGGTGGCGCTGACGGAGGCGTTGCCGGTCGTGGTGCCGGAGCTGAAGCCGCCGCTTATCAAGGAGGTGGCGACCGTGGAGGCTCGTCCGCTGATGCTGGTGCCGTTCTCCACCGTCACCGCGATCTGCGCGGCGGGTACGGCCACGGCCGTGGCGGTCGCGGTGGCCGCCGTGGACTTCTTGCCCGAAGAGGTGGTCAGCGACTGGTCGTTGGCGATCGTCGCGAACAGGCTCTTCGCCGCGGCGGCGGGGACGACCCGGTCGGCGTTGCTCGGGTCGGCGCCGGTCTGCATCGTGGTGAACGTCATGCGCTTCGTGGGGACCTTGTCGAGGTCCGCGGCGAGCCCGATGAGTTTCTTGACGGAGCCGAGGCCGGTGTCCACCGTGAGCGCCTTGGTGGCGGCGTCGGCCAGGTTGTAGACCGCCGTGGGGTCGGTGAGGGTGCCCGCGCTCTTGAACTTGCGGATCATCGCGCTCAGGAACAGATGCTGGGAGACGGTACGGCCGAGGTCGCTGCCGTCGCCGAAGCCGTGCCGGGAGCGGACGAACTCGAGGGCCGCGTTGCCCTTGAGGGTGTGGGTGCCCTTGGCGAGCTTCAGGTGCGAGTAGGTGTCGTAGACGTCGGCGTTCACGCACACCGAGACGCCGCCGACCGCGTCGGACATCTTCACCACACCGGAGAAGTCCATCTGCACGAAGTGGTCGATGGTGATGCCGGTGAGCTGGTGCACGGTCTTGACCTGGCACTCCTGGCCGTACTGCAGCGCGCTGTTGATCTGGCCGTAGTAGCCGGCCGTCGACTGGTTGCTGTCCGGGTCCTTGCAGGCGGGGACCTGGGTCATGGTGTCGCGGGGGATGCTCATCACGGTGGCGTTCGAGCGGTCGGCGGAGATGTGGACCACCATCTCCACGTCCGCGTTGCCGTTCCCGGTCTGCACGCCCGTCGTCGAGCAGCCGCCGCCGAGCTTGCAGTCGGTCGCGCTGGAGCGGGCGTCGCTGCCCATCACGAGGAGGTTGATCGGTGTGCGGCCGAAGGCGTCGGCCTTCTCCTTGCCGCCCGCGCCGTCGTCGATCGCGACGCTGTTGATGTTGCCGTTCAGGTGCTCGTAGAACCACCAGCCGACACCCGCGGTCCCCAGGATGATCACCGACAGGGATATCGCGCTGATCTTCAGCACCCGCTTGCCGCGCGGGGTCTCCTTGGCGCGGCGGCGCGAGGCGGCACGACCGCCGTGCGCGCGGGATCCGCCGCGCGGGGCCTGCCGGGCCGCGGCGCGGGCGGCTGCCCGGCCACCGGTGGGCAGCGGCTCGTCGGCCTCACCCGCTCTCGGCCTGGGCACCCCTCGTGTGCGGCTGCGCGTGGCATGGCCCACGGGGCCGTCCCCGAGGTCGCTCATCTGGCACTCCCACATAACGGTCGGGCCGTTCAGGCCGTTCGATGCTGCGGCCAGGGGCGCGCGGCCGTGTCGGGTCGAGTGAGGCGGGGTTCCCGTCTCACTTGTGTGGTTGCGCAATATAACAATCTCAGATGAGAACCTCGCAGGTCCTTTCTCATTTACGGGATATCCTTTTACGTCAAAGTCGGTCAACTGATCGGAATCCGCGCGGTGGTGATGGTCATCGGGGTACCGGTCACGGCGATGAGATAGAAGCGGGGATGCGACCCGCCCGGCACCCGCCGGACACCGCCGGGCGGTGTCACGACGTAGGTCGTGGAGGCGTGCGGGGCGAGGGACGCCGGGCCGCCGGAGGCGGTCCACCAGTCGGAGGCGCCCTGTCCGAGCCGGCTGGCGAAGTGCGGGGTGAGCCGGGTGCCTGTGACGTTGACGACCCGGACCACGAGGCGGGTGATGTCCCGATGCCCGGACCGCTCCGCGAAGCTCGGTGTGACGTTCATCCGCAGCGGCGGCGCACTGGCCGCGGCGACCGTCGCGCACACCACGGCGGGCGCGAGGAGCCCCGCCGCGAGGACGGCCCTGGCCCGATGTCCGGTCAGGTGCGGGATGCGGGGCTGCCAGGCCGAGGCGAGCGCGGCGGCGGGGACGGTGGCGGCCGCCGCGAGCCACAGCGGGGTCATCATCAGGAAGTAGCCGTCCTGGGACCGGGTGGCCAGGTAGAAGCTCAGCCAGGGCAGCACGGTGATCGCCGGGCCCAGCCGTCGTACGAAGAGCAGCGTGGCGGCGAGCAGGCCGCACAGGAGCAGGATGCTGCCGTAGGAGTAGTAGTCGAGATGTCGGCTGCCCGCGGTGAAGTAGTACGAGATCCCCATCAGGCCCTGGCCGTGCAGGATCGCCTTCTGGGTGAGCGGGAGCAGCAGGCCGTGCAGCCAGGTGGGGAAGTCCTGGGTGGCGAAGTAGGCGTTGATCGCGGCCCAGGTGAGGGCGGCGGTGCCGGTGTAGCGGGCGACCACGCCGAGGGCGAGCCGGGGGCCGAGGTCGCCGCGCCGGACGGCGTAGAGGCCGACGAGGAGGAACGGCGTGAGGAACCAGGCGAGTTGCTGGGTGGCGCAGGCCGCGCCGAGGCAGAGGGCCTGGAGCACTCCGGGGAGTCCGAGCCGGCCGCCGACTCCGGTGTCGGGCCAGCGGACCACCACCGGGATCAGGAGCACCAGGGCGAGGACGGCGGGGTAGCCGGAGTACGCGTAGCCGGGCAGGAAGCCGAAGCCGAGGCACACGGCGGTGGCACCCGAGCGCCAGGGGGCCGGGAGCAGCCGCCACAGCAGGACGGCGCCCGCCAGCAGCGCGCCGGTGGTGACGAGGGTGGCGGCGGCCGTCGAGTGGATCACGGCGTGGACGGGCGCGGCGAGCAGCGCGGTCAGGGGTGGATAGCCGTAGGTGTAGTCGGCGCCGCCCGACATGGTCTTGGTGATGCCGACCGAGGATCTGTCGAACAGCCAGGGCCAGGGCTGGCCGTAGACGGGGTGTCCGTGCAGGATCTGGGTCGCGGCCTGCGCGGTGAGCACGCCCTCGTCGGTGCCGGCGTGGTTGAGCCAGTAGCCGCACAGGACGAGTGCGACGGCGAGCGCCAGGACGCCCGCGTCCACCCGGGTCAGGGCGCGCCGGGTGCGGGAGGTGAGGGCCAGGACGCCCGCGACGAGGATCCCGGCGTAGCAGACGGAGATGATCGCGGCGACGGGCGGATGCGATGCCATCGCCCTCGTCCAGGCGTCACGGGTGCCGATGAACAGGCTGATCGCGGCGATCAGTGTCATCCCCCGGTGCAGTTGCTGCGGCGCGGCGGGCTCGGTCGCGGGCGGCCGGGCCCATCGCGGGCCCGCCGTCGAGGGCACCGTGTCGCGCTGCCTCAGCGGGAGCCCACCGCCGCCCCGGGGACCGTCGTCCATGCTGTCCTTCTCCTCGCTCCGTCCCCGCCGGTCGGCTGTTCACGCCGGGGCAACCTCCACTACATGTCGTAGAGGTGAAAGGAGCCGGTGAGGTTCACCAGGGGAAGGGAAGAGCTCGGCAAGTAAGAGGGCCTTGTCGTGACGGCCGGTCAGGCTCCCAGGTCGGGCAACGCGCGCCGGGCCACGTCGTGTGCGTCGTCCGGCGCGACGCCGAGCATGGGCAGCAGCATCTCGGCGAGGTTCGAGGCCGCTTCCTCGCCGTCCAAGTCCGGCTCGGCGAAGCGCAGTTCGAGCAGCGCGAGCAGAGAACCCCCAACGCGGCGACGGCCACGGTCGGGTCGGTGACGGTGAAGCGGCCGGAGGCGACACCGGCCGCCAGGTCGCGCAGGGCGCGGGGGGCCAGGCCGCGGGCGGAGTGGAGGTGGCCGGGTCCGCGGTGGCGCAGGACCTCTCCTCGATCCGCGTCGTCGGCTGCACCGGCTCCGCCCTCCCCTGGGTCGGCGAGCACCTCGGCGCACACGTCCAGCTCGCCTCCACCAGCGGCGGCGCCGACGTGGTCTCGGGGTTCGCCGGCAGTGCCCCGAACACCCCTGTCCGGGCAGGTGAGTTGTCCGTGCCCCACCTGGGCGTGGCACTGGCCGCCCACGACGCCGAGGGCCTCCCGCTGGTCGACCGGGTCGGAGAACTCGTCGTCACCCGGCCCATGCCGTCGATGCCGCTGTGCTTCTGGAACGACCCCGACGGCACTCGCTACCGCGAGGCGTGCTTCTCCACCTACCCGGGTGTCTGGCGGCACGGCGACTGGATCACCCGCACCTCGCACGGCTCCGTGATCGTCCACGGCCGTTCCGACTCCACCCTCAACCGGCACGGGGTACGGCTGGGCAGCGCCGACATCCATGGCGTCGTGGAGCAACTGCCCGAGATCGCCGCGGCGTTGGTCATCGGGGCGGAGTAACCGGACGGCGGCTACTGGATGCCGCTGTTCGTCGTCCTCACGGCCGGCGCCGAGCTGGACGACGCCCTCCGTGACCGCGTCCGCGACGCGATCCGCACCGGCGCGGAACCCCACCACGTCCCCGACGAGATCCTCGAAGCCCCGGCGATCCCGCACACCCGTACCGGCAAGACTCGAAGTCCCCGTCAAGCGACTGCTCCAGGGAGCCCCGGCCGAGGGGGTGGTGAATCCAGCCACCGTGGACACACCACAACTCCTCGACCTCTTCACACAGTTGGGTGCCGAGCGCCGTCGGCTCCGCCGTCCGTAGCCGTCTTGCAGGGCAAACTTTTCGGCCTCCACAGACAACAGTCGTGCCAACTCTGCGTTTCCGGCACGTTGCGGGATGCGGCAAATGGGTCCTATGCCGCGCGATCGAACCCCGTTCTCTTCATAGGAAGCACCAGAGAACCGTTTCAGCAGGCCAGGTCGGGCGTCTGCGGTGACGTGATTACACCGCATTAAGGATGGTGGCGTAGGGTGGCTGACCGTTAACTGTCGCATTCCTTACCGGACTTGACGGTTAATGAGCGCTGCGCGCCGTGTGTCCCACCCGGTTGATCGAGAGGACTCCGATGCCCGAAATCCCCTCCTATGCTGTGCCCTCGGAGCCCGATCGAACGACGGGATCGGGCTCCGCGCGAAACAGACACGCCAGGACGTCCGTCCAGGACGGACCGTCGGATTCGGCCACTCGGTCGCGCACCGTCCGGCTCGCCGTTCTGCCCGCCGCGGCGATGGCGATCCTCGCCGCCGCCGTCGTCCTGATCGTGCTCCGCACCCAGAGCGGCTTCGCCGACGGGACCACCTGGACGGTGCTCGCCGTCGCCGCCGTCCTCGGCTGCGGCATCCTGGCCGCAGGCGTCCGGCTCGGGCGCACCGAGGCCGCGGGGATCTCCAAGCAGTACGCGTCGCTGCGCCACACGGTCGCCACCGGACAGGCCGATCTGCAGGACGTCCTGCAGCGCCTGGAGCGGGGCGAGTTGATCGAGCAGGTGCCGTTCACGCACCAGCCGCCGTCGGGGAACGACCCGCTCGGTCGGCTCACGTACGAGATAGGCGTGGGCCTGTGGCAGGCCCGTACCGTCGTCGCGCAGACCGCGCAGTTCGCCCGGGCCTCCGCGCCGGACAGCGAGGAGCGCGTCGAGGTCTTCGTCAACCTCGCCCGGCGTCTGCAGTCCCTGGTGCACCGCGCGATCAACATGCTCGACCAGCTGGAGAACGAGGTCGAGGACCCGGAGCTCCTCAAGGGTCTCTTCCACGTCGACCACCTCGCGACCCGTATCCGCCGCCACGCGGAGAACGTGGCCGTCCTCGGCGGTTCGGTGTCCCGCCGCCAGTGGACCCGCCCGGTGACGCTGACCGAGGTGCTGCGTTCCTCGATCGCCGAGGTCGAGCACTACTCCCGGGTCAAGCTGGTCCCCCCGATCGAGGGCACGCTGCGCGGCCACGCCGTGGCCGACGTCATCCACCTGCTGGCCGAACTCGTCGAGAACGCCACGACGTTCTCCGAGCCGCAGACCCAGGTGCTGATGCGCGCCCAGCGCGTCACCGCCGGTCTCGCCGTCGAGGTCGAGGACCGCGGACTGGGCATGCCCACGCAGGAGCAGGCCCGTATCAACACCCTGCTCGCCGAGCCGGACCGGATCGACATCAGCAAGCTGCTCGCGGACGGCCGTATCGGCCTGTACGTGGTGTCCGCGCTGGCCCGCAGGCACGGCATCGCGGTCCGGCTGCAGAGCAACATCTACGGCGGTATCCAGGCGATCCTGGTCATCCCGCGCGGTCTGATGGGTGACGAGCCCGGGGAGATACCCGCCCAGGCACAGCATCAGGCGATCGCCGACATGTCCCGGCCGGCCCAGGTCGCCCCGGCCCACCACACGGCCGTACAGGCTTCGCCCGGCCAGCCGGCCGCCCCGCCGCCCACGTTCCGTCAGCCGCTGCCCCCGGCCCGCTCGGGGAACGCGCCGATGCCCGTCGTGCACCCGCACCCCCAGCAGCGACAGCAGCAGTACCCCAGGACCGTGGAACAGGCGGCGCCGCGTGAGCGCGGGTCGGTGCCGTACGGCAGGGAGTCCCGCGACGAGCGGCCGCAGCTGCCCCAGCGGCACGCCCAGGAGCACCTCGTGGCGGAGCTGCGGGACGGTCCGGCCCCGCGCAAGACCGAGGAGCAAGAGGTCGAGCACGATCCGGGACTGATGGCCATGTTCCGGCGCGGAGTCAGCCTCGCCGACAACGAACCCGACGAGCCTCCCACTGACAGCGCTCGCTGACCGCAGGCTCCGTTACTCGCACGAAGGAGAAGAACGCCACCGTGAGCGACATGCACGCCGGCCAGCAGAACCTCGACTGGCTCCTGGCGGGACTCGTCCAGAGGGTCCCTTATACCCGCAGCGCAGTGCTGCTGAGCACGGACGGCCTCGCGAAGGCCGCCGACGGGCTGGATACGACGGCCGAGGCCGAGCATCTGGCCGCCCTGGCGTCCGGTCTGCACTCGCTCGCCCGCAGCGCGGGCGCGCAGTTCGCCCAGGGCGCCGACGTACGGCAGGTGGTCGTGGAGCTGGACAGCGCGCTGCTGTTCGTGTGCGCCGCGGGCTCCGGTGCCTGTCTTGCCGTGCTGGCCGACCGGGAGGCCGACGCGGCCGTCCTCGGTTACGAGATGGCCATGCTGGTCAAGAGCGTCCGCCCGTACCTCGCCACGCCGGTCCGACAGCAGGGGGCCGGCTCGTCGATGGATCCGAGGCGCTGACCATGCCGGACGCGGAGGACGGGTCGTGGCTCGACGACGAAGCAGGGCGGTTAGTACGGCCGTACACGGTCAGTAACGGTCGTACCCGTCCCTCGGCGCACTTCGACCTGCTCACCCTGGTGATGGCCACCGGTACCCGGCCACAGAGCTATCTGGGACCCGACTACGACCAGGTCCTCACCCTGTGCGACGCACCCATCTCGGTCGCCGAGGTGGCCGCGCATCTGCGGCTGCCCGCCGTGATCACCAAAGTTCTGCTCTCCGACCTCGTGACGCACCAGGCGCTCTCGCTGCGCTCGCCGCGTGCCGTCGAGGCGGCCTCCCCGACCGATCGAAACCTCCTGGAGGCGGTGCTGCATGGACTACGTAAGCGGCTCTGACCCCTTTCCCACAGCCCTGAAGATCCTGATCGCCGGGGGCTTCGGGGTCGGCAAGACCACGTTCGTCGGAGCGGTCAGCGAGATCGAGCCGCTGAGCACCGAGGAACTCCTGACCTCCGTCAGTGCCCGCACCGACAGCCTGGTGGGCATCGAGGACAAGTCGACCACCACCGTGGCGATGGACTTCGGCCGGATGTCCCTGGACAAGGAGCACGTGCTCTATCTGTTCGGTACGCCCGGGCAGGAGCGGTTCTGGTTCATGTGGGACGAGTTGTCCAACGGGGCCCTGGGCGCCGTGGTGCTCGCGGACACCCGAAGACTGGACCACTGCTTCGCCGCCGTCGACTTCTTCGAACGGCGGGGCATCGGCTTCATCGTGGCCGTCAACGAGTTCGACGGCTCGTACCACTACGAGTCCGACGAGATCCGCGCGGCCCTCGACCTCAAGCCCGACGTACCCGTCGTGATGTGCGACGCGCGGCAGTGCAACTCCGGTACCCGCGTGTTGATCGCCCTCGTACAGCATCTGCTCGCCTCGACTCCCGGCACCCCGCCCGCGGAGCTTTACCCGTCGCGCTGAGCCCCGCTCGCCGCGACCGAATGGAGCCTGCATGTCAGCCCCGGTTCCCTACTCCACCCAGAACTCGTACGACCCGACCAGCCATCTGCTGCTGACTCCCGAGGACCGGGAGGCGGCCGCCCGGGTGGCGCGGCTGCGTGAACTCGGCCTCGGGGACGCGCCGATCGCGGAGTTCGACGAGTTCGCCCGCAACCTGGCGCAGGTCACGGGCGCGCCCTTCTCGATGGTCAACTTCATCGACGAGAACCGCCAGTACTTCGCCGGTCTGTACGCCGGTGGCCGTCCGGGCGTCCAACTGGCGCCGGACGAGGTGCCGGAGGTCGGCCGGACGATGACGCGTGATCAGGGGTACTGCCCGCACGTCGTCGTGCGGAAGAAGGCGCTGGTCCTGGAGGACGTCTGCGACTACCCGCGGTTCGCGGGGAACAGCGTCGTGGACGAGATAGGCATCCGCTCGTACATGGGCGCGCCGCTGATCGACTGGAAGACGGGCATGGCCCTGGGCACGATCTGCGTGGTCGACACGGACACCCACCCGTGGGGGCGCGAGGGTCTGGCGACGATCAAGTCGCTGGCGCAGCAACTGGTCGACCGGCTCCACACGATGGAGACCCGGGGCGGGATCTGAGCCCGCGGCCTCGACGGACGGCGGGGCGGAGGAAGTTCGTACGGGAGCCGCGGGCACGACGCTGTGTCCGTGGCTCCCCGGTGTTCAGCCCGCCTGGCCGGCCGTCTCCAACTGCCCCAGACGGCGCTGGGGTTGGACGGTCCGCACCAGGTCGGCCAGTCGCTCGGACCACTGGCCCTTGGCGGTCCCGAGGGCCACCTCGCCCAGCCTCAGCAGCTGGATGTCGGAGGTGCCGGCGGGGGCGTAGATGTGATGGGCGTCGCGCAGATAGCGCTCCACCGGGCGGTCGGTGAACAGACCGCTGGCGGCGTGGATCTCCATGCTGTCACGGGCGGAGTCGACGGCCGCCTCGACGTTGACGAGCTTGGCGTTCATCAACTCCGCGTCGCAGGACAGCCCTTGGTCGAGGAGATGGACGGCATGGTAGGCGGCCAGCCGGGCCGTCATCAGCCGGGACTTCATCCGGCCCAGCTTGAGCTTGATGTTGGTGAGGTCGCCCAGCGGTGCCCCGAAGCGCTCACGCTCGATGCACAGTGCCGTCGTCTCCTCGAAGGTGGCCTGGTGGATGCCGAGGGAGACGGCCGTGAGGTTGGGGCGGCCGTAGAGGATGCTCGACGAGTAGGCGACGGCCAGGCCCTTGCCCTCGCCGCCGAGCAGATTCGCCGCCGGGATGCGGCAGTTGTCGTAGATGATCTCGCCGAAGCTGAAGCCGTGCAGCCCCATGGCGGGTACCTGCTCGCCGAGCGAGAAACCGGGGCGGTCGGACTCGACGAGGAAGGCCGACAGTCCCTTCGATCCCTCGCCGGTCCGCACGACCACGCCGTGTACGTCGCCGACGTGGCTGTTGCCGACGAAGACCTTGCGGCCGTTGAGGATGTAGTCGTCACCGTCCCGGACGGCGGTGCTGCCCATCCCCAGCACATGGCCGCCGGACTCCGGTTCGGTGACGGCGATGGTCGGGAGGCACTCACCGGCGGCGATGCGGGGCAGCCACTTCCGCTTCTGCTTGTCGCTCCCGAAGTGAATGATCTTTGCCACACCGAGCTGGGAGGCCTGAACCATGGCTCCCATGGCACCGCACACGCGGGCGAGTTCTTCGATGGTGATGGTCTTGGCCAGGTGTCCGGCGCCCATTCCGCCGTACTCTTTCCCAATGGTCACGCCGATCCAGCCCTGCCGGGCGATGAGCCTGGACAGCTCGTGCGCCACGGTGCGCGAGGTCTCCATCTCCGCTATCCGCGGACGTACCTCGCGTTCGGCGAACTCGCGCACGCGTCGGCGCAGGTCCTCGTGCCACCCGCTGGTGAAATAGCGTTCCACAACCCCTCCTGCACGCTGCCTCCGTGTCCGGCTTGATCCGGAGGTCGTTCGTCGGGCAGTGGTTCGTCGCCCTTGGGCGCCTGCCCGAAATATTGTCTACTTGTCGATCCATCTCAGCCAAGATCACCATACGAGGTTGACTGAAACCCGGCGCCTTGCAGGGACTCCCAACTGTGCGATATGGGCCACGAGTCGGTCGCTTCCGGACACGTCACAAAGAGAAACCGACCAAGGGCGAACAAGGCGCACCCAATACGGACAGAGGCCTGCCCATCAGGCACATGACGGGCGGACGTAGTACGGCTCACATCGACAATCAGTCACGTTCCGACTGACCGATAAGGGAGCCCGCCCAGTTCGTTGACCTACGTTCAACCGTCGAACATCAGCCACCGCCGTGGGCAGGAGGCGACGATTCCGTCGCAACAACCTGCGCTTTCGCCACTTCAGTACCACGTTTCACACCGGGAGAGGCACCGAATCACCCGGCGCCGGTGGCGAACCGGTCGGTGCCGAGGACGGTCAGGAGGGCGAGTTTCTCGTGGCTTTCCGTCCCCGGAGTGGCGGTGAAGACGAGGAGCGACTGGCCCTGGTCCGGTTCGAGGAGGAGTTGGCAGTAGAGGTCCAGCCGTCCGACCCGAGGATGGACGAACCTCTTGGTCTCGCTCCAGCGCAGGCCCACCTCGTGCCGCTCCCACAGCCGGGCGAACTCGTCGCTGGCGCGCAGCAGCACGTCCGCCAGCCCGGCCGCCGGGGAGCCGGGTCCGTCCCGGGTGGCGGCCGCGCGCAGCAGGGCGGCGTTGGTCCGGCTGTTGGTGTCGTGGTCCTCGGGGTCGTACCGCTCCCGCTCGACCGGGTCGGTGAACCAACGGTAGGTCGCGCTGCGGGAGTTGCCGGTGTACCGGGTCTGCTCGCCGAGCAGCGCCACCGCCGACGGGGTCTGCAGCAGGGTCTCCCCGAGCGGACCCATGATCTGCGCGGTGGTGCCGGCCAACCCGTCCATGACCCGCAGCAGTCCGGGGCTCACATGCTGAAGTCGTAGGTCACGGCGGGCAGTTCGGTACCCGCCGAGCAGGAACAGGTGATCGCGCTCGTCCGGGGTCAGCCGCAGGCCGCGGGCGATGGCCGCGAGCATCTGCTCCGAGGGCTGGGGCCCGTCACCGCGTTCCAGCCGGGCGAAGTAGTCGGCGGACATGTCGCACAGCTCCGCCACCTCCTCGCGGCGCAGGCCCGGAGCGCGCCGGCGCGGCCCGCGCCGCAGCCCGACGTCCTCCGGTTGCAGGGCCGTGCGCCGGGTGCGCAGGAAGGTGCCGAGGGACGCGCGGTCGAACGTGTGGTCCATGGTCCTCATCGTTGGGCATAGGGCGGGGCTTAACCACGACCTGGCGTTCAGTGGTTGCGGGTGTCCTTCCGGCGCGCGGGCTGGGGTGGGTTCACTGGCGAAGCGGTCGGACATGCGGTCCGAGATCTGGTCGGAGATCCGGTCGGACATGCGCTCACCGCTTGCCGATGCCCCACACCCGCGCCCCACGAACCCCCGACCACGGAGCCAAGTCCCATGACGAGCATGACCAGTTGGACAGCGAACGACCTCCCGGACCTGACCGGACGCACGGTGGTGATCACCGGTGCCGGGCGTGGCCTCGGCCTCATCACGGCCCGCGAACTCGCTCGCGTCGGTGCCCGTGTCGTGCTGGGAGTGCGCGACACCGACAAGGCCCGGCACGCCGTCGCCGACCTGCCCGGCGCCTTCGAGGTCCGCCCGCTCGACGTGTCGGACCTGACCTCCGTACGGGCCTTCGCCGACGCCTGGTCCGGCGACCTCGACATCCTGATCAACAACGCCGGCGTGATGGACATCCCCGCCGCGCGCACCCCCGACGGCCTCGACGTGCAGACCGCCACCAACCACACCGGCCCCTTCCTCCTGACCACCCTACTGCTCGACCACCTCACCGACCGCGTGGTGCACGTCACCAGCGAACTGCACAAGCAGGGCAGGATCGACCTGACCGACCTCGACTGGCGCACGCGCAAGCACAACGGGATGCAGGCCTACCAGGCGTCGAAGCTCGCGGTCGTCCTGTTCTCGCTCGAACTCCAGCGCCGGCTGACCGCGGCGGGCAGCCCGGTCCGCTCGGTGCTCGCCAGCCCCGGCATCGCCCGCACCTCGCTGGCGGCCCACTCGCGGTCGAACGTCGTCAACCGCTTCACGTTCCTCACCAACGCCCCCGAACGCGGCGCGCTGTCACTGCTCTATGCCGCGACCCAGGACGTCCCCGGCAACGCCTACATCGGCCCCGACGGCCTGGGCGGCTTCCGGGGCTCCCCGACCGTGCGCCGACCGGGAAAAGCCGGCCTCGACCAGGCCCTGGCCGGCCGGCTGTGGGACGCGACGGCCGACCTCGTCGGGGCGGTCGCCCGGTGAACACCCTCCACAGGGTCAGGTCTGCTGGTCGTACTGGAGCTCGGCATACCGTCCGGCGGCTATGTCCTCCCTGGTGCCCACGATGAGGTTCATGGTGCACACCGTGTAGTCGACAGCCTGTCCGGCCAGTTGGGCGAAGAGGACGAGGTCGCCCTCGTCCGGTGCCATGTCCCACGGGTCGGAGAAGCCACCGAGCTGCACGCACGCGCCGGGGCGGCGCCCGCCGAAGGCCAGGTCGAGGACGGCTTCCTCGAAAGCGTCCAGCGCGTCCTCGTCGCCGTCGCCGTCCAGGAACGCGCCGGTGTGCGGGCCCCCTTCGCCGTCCTGCTCGATGCTCAGTCCGGGCACGGGGTAGAGGGTGCGTGGTTCATAGACCTTCGTCTCCCAGGTCTCACCGCTGAATTCGTACGTCGCGGGGCGCTCCGTGGTGCGTACCCCGGCGGGGACGTGCACCACCGCGGACGACTCGGGCGGGTACGAGATCTCGGTGAAGACCAACAGGTGGCCGTCGGTGGGGAGTTCGATGTCCAGGACGTCGTGCGGCAGGGCGGCGCAGTCGACGCTCAGCACGAGCGGCTCGCGTCCCTCCGGCCAGTCCACCCCGTCCGGCAGTGCGGGGAGCCCGCCCGTTCGGGCGGCGGGGCGCACGTGTTCCCGGAGGGACTCGGGCACTTCCTTGTCCTGCACCAGGTAGAGGCAGGGCCGGCACCGGGCCAGCAACTCCCGCACGACGGGGCCGGGTACGCCGTGTTCGGCGGCCGTCTCGAGAAGGAGCGCTTCGTCGATCGATGTCATGCCCGGGATCGTGCCACGGGCCACTGACATTCCGCGGACCGTCCCCCCGCCCCATGCCCTCGCGTCCGCCGCTTCAGCCGATGCGCGTTCCCGCGCCGCCGACCCGGACACGGGGGCCGCCCCGGCGAACTCACCGTGACGCTGCGCGCGGGCGACCCCCGTGTCCGGGTCGGCGGCGCGCAGCGTCACGGCGAGTTCGCCGGGGCGGCCCAGGTCCTCGACGACGCCGCCGACCCCTGGTGCAGGGTGAGGACGGCGTCCTCGGGCACGAGGCCGAGTTCCCGCGCGGACGCGCCGAACGCGGCGGCCGCCGCCCCGGTCGCCGGGTCCTCGACGACGCCGCCGACGGGGAAGGGGTCGCGGACATGGAAGACGGTCTCCGATTCCCGCCACACCAACTGGACGGTGGTCAGGTCGAGTTGGTGCATCAGAGCTTCGAGGCGGCCGAAGTCGTAGGCGAGATCCGCGAGTCGGGCACGCGTCGCCGCCGCGAGGACGAGATGGCGGGCACCGGCGAAGGCGATACGGGGCGGGAGGGCCGGGTCGAGATCGTCGCTCGGCCAACCG